>CANQEC010000205.1 GCA_947594335.1 uncultured Lachnospiraceae bacterium | reverse complement strand
AATTCCGCCATGACATAGTTTGCGAGATCCGTCCCGCGCGGACTGAGAAAGATCCGCCCTTGTTTTTCGCACAGCAGTTCCTGCTTTTTTAGTTTTTCTATCTGGCGGCCGTAAACCTGGCCGACCGGAACACCGAAAGCCTCCTCAAACGCTTTCTCTGAAACGCCTTTCGTCATGCGCAGTCCCAGAAACATAAATTCCGCCATCTGATCGTTTTCTGAGAGCGTCTCCTGCTGCCTTTCGGAAAAATCATACGCCAGATATGATTTCAGATCTTCGGGATTTTTCAGGCGCCAGTTTTTTGCTGAGGTCCCGTCCAGGGATAAAAGAGAAGCGGCTCCCAGGCCGAACCCTGCATATTCGGTCCGTTTCCAGTAACCGCAGTTGTGAAGACATTCATACCCGGGGCGGGCATAATTGGAAATCTCATACCGCTCAAGTCCGGCCCGGCTCAGATATTCTTCGGTCAGGCAATACATCCGGCGCTCTTCCTCCTCATCCGGGAGCGCCCCGCACTCCTTCCCGGCTTCGCGCCTTTTCGCGTCCTCATGATAGAGCTCATAAAACGGCGTACCTTCCTCAATGATCAGACTGTACGCCGAGATATGTTCCGGTGCGAGAGCGAGCACTTTTTTCAGCGTCCGCTCCCAGGAGGACGCGGTCTGTCCGGGCAGCGCGGACATCAGATCTACATTGATGTTCTCAAATCCCGCCCGGCGCGCGTCCTGATAGACGGCAAGGAAATCCTCCCACGTATGAATCCTTCCAAGAAGGCGCAGCTCCTCATTATCCGCCGACTGCAGTCCGATGCTCAGGCGGCTGATTCCCATTTCGCGCCACGCGCGCAGCTTTGCTTCGTCTGCGGTGCCGGGATTGCACTCGATCGTGATCTCGGGGAGATCCCCCGCGCCGCCCGGACGGCGCTTTTTCATAAAATCGAACGTTTCCCCCACCGCGCGCAGGATTTTCTCCGTAAGCTTTGGCGGCAGGATGGACGGCGTTCCTCCTCCTAGAAAAACCGTGGACACCTCGTACTGCCCGGCCTGCGGAAATTCGCGGATCTCCCGGCACAGAACGTCGGTATACGCGCGCATGGTCTCCTGTGACGCCGGAGCGGACAGAAAATCGCAGTACGCGCATTTTTTTATACAAAACGGTATGTGGATATAAAGCTCAAGTTCTCGTTTCACGGCGGCTCCTTATCTTTATTCTGGCGCGGATGCGCACTGCCGCAGAGCGGTTCTCTTTTCCGTCCTGCGGCAGCCTTTCTATTTATCATCCAGCTTCAGCACGCTCATAAACGCTTTCTGCGGAATCTCGACGTTTCCGATCTGCCGCATCCGCTTCTTTCCTTCCTTCTGCTTCTCAAGCAGTTTCTTCTTACGTGTGATGTCGCCGCCATAGCACTTCGCGAGCACATCCTTGCGCATCGCCTTGACCGTCTCGCGGGCGATGATCTTGCTGCCGATCGCCGCCTGGATCGGGATCTCAAACAGCTGGCGCGGGATCTCCTCTTTCAGCTTCTCGCACATCTTCCGTCCGCGCTCGTAAGCTCCTCCGGCGAACACGATAAAGGAGAGCGCGTCAACCTCCTCGCGGTTTACCAGAATGTCGAGCTTCACAAGCTCGGAGCGCATGTATCCCTTCATCTCATAGTCGAACGACGCGTAGCCGCGGGAGCGCGACTTCAGCGCGTCAAAGAAATCGTAGATGATCTCGTTGAGCGGGAGCGTATATTTCAGGAGCGCACGCTTTTCCTCGATATACTCCATGCTCTCGTATATGCCGCGCCTCTCCTGGCACAGCTCCATGATCGAGCCGATATATTCCGTCGTCACCATGATCTCGGCCGCCACGACCGGCTCCTCCATATATTCGATCTCCGAGGGGTCGGGGAGATTCGTCGGGTTCGTCAGATCGATGACTTCCCCGCTCGTTTTATGTACCTTATAAATAACGCTCGGCGCAGTGGTGACAAGATCGAGGTTGTACTCGCGCTCAAGGCGTTCCTGGATAATCTCCAGATGGAGCAGCCCGAGAAAGCCGCAGCGAAAGCCAAAGCCAAGGGCCACCGACGTTTCCGGCTCAAACTGCAGGGACGCATCGTTTAACTGCAGCTTTTCAAGCGCGTCTCTTAAATCCGGATACTTCGCCCCATCCGCCGGATACACGCCGCAGTACACCATCGGATTGACCTTCTTGTAGCCGGGAAGCGGCTGCGCGCACGGATTTTTTGCGTCCGTCACCGTGTCGCCCACGCGGGTATCCTTGACATTCTTGAGGCTCGCCGTGATATAGCCCACCATCCCGGCGCTCAGCTCATCGCAGGGGATAAACTGTCCCGCGCCGAAATATCCGACTTCCACCACTTCCGCCTGAGCCCCCGTCGCCATCATGAGGATCGGCATTCCCTTTCTGACCGTGCCCTCCATAAGACGGATGAAGACGATAACTCCTTTGTAGGAATCATAGACGGAGTCAAAAATCAGCGCCTGCAGCGGGGCGTTCGGATCGCCGCCCGGCGCCGGTATCTTCTCCACGATCTGGCGGAGCACTTCCTCCACATTCAGTCCCGTCTTCGCGGAAATCTGCGGCGCGTCCTGCGCCTCAAGGCCGATAATGTCCTCAATCTCGCTGATCACGCGCTGCGGGTCGGCACTCGGCAGATCAATCTTGTTGATAACCGGAAAAACATCAAGATCATGGTCCAGGGCCAGATACACGTTCGCCAGCGTCTGCGCCTCGATCCCCTGCGCCGCGTCAACCACCAGGATCGCTCCGTCGCAGGCCGCAAGACTGCGCGAAACCTCATAGTTAAAGTCCACATGACCCGGTGTGTCGATCAGATTAAAAATATACTCTTCCCCATCGTCCGCCCTGTACACGGTGCGGACCGCCTGCGATTTGATCGTGATGCCGCGCTCACGCTCCAGCTCCATATTGTCAAGTATCTGATTCTGCATCTCACGGCTGGTCAGCAGGCCTGTCATCTCGATGATGCGGTCCGCCAGCGTTGATTTTCCGTGATCAATATGCGCAATAATACAAAAATTTCTGATTCTGCTCTGGTCTGTCGCCACGTAAATTCCTCCTGAACTGTTCGGGATTTTCCTGTTTCTGAGATTTCTCAGTAAACGTCCATGCCCGCGCTGCGGGCACTACCATAAATGAAAGCTCTTTCTCTTATGCATAGTCAGTCTGGCAAGCAAGCTTGCCGCCTGCCTCTGCATAGAGACAAGGCTTTCTCAGTAAATCATAATATTTTATCATATCTCCGTCCGGCTTGTCCATAGAAAAACTTACGCCTTCCGCGCCATACCAATATTATGCTCCCCCGAGCACCTGCGCGAGCAGAGCCGCAAGCGGCTCCATCGCATTTTTCTCTTCCTCCACCGTATTCAGCTGCGTCCCTGCCTCTATAAGCAGCGAACGGGCGCGCAGATGAAGATTGTAGCGCTCTGCTTTCAGATAAATGTTTCTCGTAAAACCGGGATACTGCTGTCTCGCGAGCAGCTGCAGCTGCAGAGAAAACGCCAGATTTTCCTGAATATACGGATTTTCCAGCCAGGTCAGAGCGTTTCCGTACTCATCCCGCGACAACCCGTTGAAAAACATGATCATCGAGGCCGGCTTTCCGCCGATCTCCGTCACAAATTTGCAGCCGTCCACTCCGTCCCGGTGCAGATCTATCACAACCTCGATCGTCGGGTTTTCTTCAAGGATCTGTTCGACCGCCTCCCTCGCATAATCATACGCGGCGCTGCGGTCAAGCACACCGTCCACCAGGTCATATACGCCCGTATCGTGAATCACCTGGTAACCATAGCGGCTGTTAAGCAGTCCGGCGAGCACCTCTCCCATCCCCACAATGGTGGTACTCACATCGCCCTCCACGGAATCCGCGAACTCTTCCTGGGAATGCGTGTGATAGATCAGTATCTGGGGGTTTTCCGGATTTTTCCTGATGCTGAGATCCTTTGCGAGCAGTTCATCCGCGTTGAGCAGAGTTTTGTCCGCCGACGTGCCTTCATCAAGCGTATAAAAACCGGTCAGCAGGCTGTCAAAATCCTGGATCTCCCGAAGAAGCGGCAGGGAGATGCCGTTTTTTCGTCCGAAAGCCTCCGCTGCCTGTTCGTCCTGCGCTGCGCCCGACTGTTCATCCTGTGCTTCGTCTGTCTTCTCGTTTTCTTCTCCTGCCGCTGTCGTCTCCTGTTCTTTGAAACCATCGTCGGACGAGTCGGGGAAATTCTCCGTCCCCTCCCCCTCTTCGATCACGGAATCCCGGGCAGCATCCGTCCGCTCTGCTTCTGCCCCGGCTTCTCCACTCCCGGCGCCCTGACCAGCGTTCGCCTGCTCTGCTTCTGCCCCGGCTTCTCCAATCCCGGCGCCCTGACCAGCATCCGTCTGCTCTGTCTCGGTCTCTGTCTCCCAGTCTGCGTCTTCTTCCGCGCCGTTTCCCTGTGTCTGCGACAGATAACTGTAGACCGGGACAAGCGGCTCCATAAAACCCGAAAGCCAGCCTTCTCTCCCTTTTCCTTCAATTGCCGCCGCGTATCCCGGCGACAGGGTACGCACCGCCGCATCCTCAACGGCTTTCTGAACCGTGCCTGTACCGGATACCGGATACGCCTGCCTGTCCCCAAAAAGAATTGTTCCGCTTTTGTAAACAATATAAATTCCAAGTACCGCGATCATCAGATACAGCACTTTCTGAAGCCAACCGTCGCCGCGCGTAACAATCACCTCTCGCCAGAATCATACAACGAAAAAAACAGCCTGTCCTTAAATTCAAATATATGATTTTTATCCGGAAAATATGCCGCAGCCAGTCTGTGCCGCGCGCCGTCTTTCTCAGCGCCCCTCTTCATTCCTGCGCTTTTCCTTTTCCGCGCCTGCGTCATCCCGGCTCTCCGTCTTTTACGGGATCATTCCCGGAAAGCGCGATATTAATTCCTTCTGATATCGTAAAACTCAGATATTTTACCGTTTCATCG
>CANQEC010000204.1 GCA_947594335.1 uncultured Lachnospiraceae bacterium | reverse complement strand
TGACCATCAGCAGATCGTGGCGCTTTGCGGAGCGAACGAAGAGTACAGGGATCTTATGGAGGAATCCTGGGATGACTTTGATCTGCAGGATGCGGCGCTGGAGATAAAGGAGCTGTTTGAGCAGCTGCATGATCTGTGCGGCAGGGCAGGGGACGACTGGGTGGAAGCGACTCTGTCTGTCAAAAGAAACGGATCGTTCAAAATGGATTTTGTCTATGAGGCGATCCGGGAATATGATAATTTCTTTGTGGATGACTGGAGAAGCAGATATCTCGTATAAGGAGCAGGATTATGAATATTTTTACCCCGGCGGAGGATGTGCTGATCGCTGCCCTGTCCGCAAAGCAGCCGACGGTACAGCTGAAGCTGTACATGCCTGTGGATATGACATTCCGCAAGGCCCTTGAGAAAGAGCGCCGGCTGCTCGCGTTTCTTCAGGGGTATGGCGGCATTTATAAGAAAAACGGAATCGTCTCTCTGGCAAAGGATTACGATCTGGAATTAAAATATCAGGACGACGCGCCGGACAGCCTGAATGATGTGATTCTGGACAACCATGATTTTGATGTGTCCAGCCTGATGACGCCGGGCCGTCCTCTGGAAGCTGTCGTTGTGACGGATGATCAGGACAGGATCAAAAAAGCGATGGATGAGTCCCTGAGCCGCATGCAGAGCTGTTATGAGGGCTTTCTGGGATATGAACTTCACATACTGCGGATGGAAAGCCTGAGCAAGGACTGCGTGGTGCGCATCAGCTATTCGTACGTAATGCCTTTTCAGGATTTGAGGGTATGGCAGCGAAAAGCCGCATTTAACGCGAAGCTGGTCTGGAAAACACTGCTTGGCAGGGCAAAAACCACGCCGTTTGTGAAACCGTTTCTCGCGTTCAGCTATCTGATGCAGGAGTGCGAATATGACCAGTTTGCCTATGACGAGATGGTAAGAGACAGCAGGACAGTCAAAAACGATCCCGCTGCCAGCCTGGCTTACGGACCTCTGGTGGAGAAACGCGGCATCTGCGGAGGCCTCGCGTGGGCGTTTAAGCTGCTGATGGACGAGGCGGGGATCCCATGTCTCTGCGTGGTCGGCTATCTTAAGTCAAAGCCGGACATCGGGCACATGTGGAATCTGGTAAAGCTGGACGGGCAGTACTATCATGTGGATGTGACCTGGGGACTGGATTCGGACGGCGTCTGCGTTGAGAAGCTGCTCAGACCGGACAGCGATTTTGAAAAGACGCATCTCTGGGAAACCGGGCAGTATCCCAAGGCGACAGGGCGGCGCTATCAGTACGACTTTATTGAAGACTTCCTGGTTGATCACGGCGGCGATTATCTCGATGCGGGCGCGAACGAGCAGTATATGTTCCCCGACAGCATCATCGAGTAGAGCAGTCAGATTGCGGGAAGAATGGAGGCACGGATATGGCAGTAAATTACAGTTTGATTTTTGCAGGGATTCTGGTTTGTTTCGGATCCGCATACTACCGCAGGGTTCTGGGGGCGCTGGAAGGACTTTTGTGGGGTCTGCTGGGCTATGAAGCAGTTTCCCGGATATTGATGATGGCAGGAATCCTTGGGCCTTCGGAAGGGGGATTCCTGTATTTTGCGGCAAGGGCAGCGGTGATCCTGCTTCTGGTACTTGTATCGGCGGCTTTTGTCAGAGCGGGAGTGTTCTTTTACGCCTTCTTTGCGGGGCTGATCCTTATGACCGCGGCAGGCCGCGTGTTCTATTCGGATATGAGTCCTCTGTTTCTGGCAGGTACGGCAGCCGGAATAGGATTGCTGGCCGGATGGTACGCCTATGAACATGCCGCGCAGGTTTTTCCGGTGCTCTCCGCGTTCACAGGGTCCGCGTTTATTGTTTCCGCGGGATTTGCGATCAAAAATCATGTGCAGGCTGTCTATGTCCTGACCCTCGTGCTCGGAGGACAGATCTTTTCCTGGAGAAATCTGCTGATCGCTTTCGCGGCATTCGGGATTGCGGGAACAATTCTGCAGAACTATGCTTTGAAACACAAAAGAATGCGGGGGACAAATTCCGGCGACAGCTGCTCTTTGTTTGATTTTATGTGGAAGCAGTGGGGGATCTGCATCGTCATGCTTTTGTCCCTTCTGGTTCAGCCGCTGGCTTTGCTGTTCGGACAGACGCCGGATGCAGCAGTCTATTCGGCAGCCGAATATGTGTCCCTGCACATGGGGATCATATCCGCGGTATGTTCCGGTATATTTGTCGGAGGCGTTATATTTTTCGTCTGGAATTATGACGTGCTGACCAGCTTTACCTGCCAGCTGCTGTATCTGATCTGGATACCGCTGGAGATGGTCTTTGGAACATCGGCAAGGCTCGCGCAGACGCCTGATCTTCTCGTGCTTGATATCTGCCGGTATTTTGTTTTCTGGGTGCTGATTGCCGGGCTGAAGCAGATTACAGGAATGAAGCGTTACGGCCCCATCTGGTCGTTCGTCCTTGCCGTCGTGATCTATCCCAATGCCATGACCTTTCTGAGAACCGGAGAGTTCTTGCTGGGAGTGCCGGGCATGTATGATTTTGTGTTCTGGGGAACGATCGCGGTAAGCGTGCTGGTCTTTTCGCTCATCGGCAGTCCGGAGGTATCGGCGAACGTGAACCGCCGGTATGAGCGCGGATCCGGGGCAAAATACTGCAGGAACTGCGGAGAGAGAAGAAAAGCGGGATATAAATACTGTGGAAACTGCCGTACAGAATTTCGGTCCCTTTAAACGGGTGCGGCAGTCCTTTTACAAAAAAAGCAGGAGTGGAGAAAAATATGGCTGAGATAAATCCGAAGAGAGCGAAGAAGAAAAATTCTTCCGGAACTTTGCTGGCCGTTTTGTACACGATGTGTACACTGGCGGTTTTTGTGTTCATCGGTCTGGTCGCTTTTCACATAGTCGTACAGCGCAGAGCATCCGAGAACCTGACTGCGGATCAGCGGCCGGCGGTTTCAGATGGAAATCTGCAGGGGGATCAAAACAGCGGCATATCGGGAGACGGCGGCGGCCAGATATCTGCCCGGGCGGAAACAGAGGCGCCGGTGCAGGTACAGACGCAGGCGCCGACGGAGGCTCCCGCGCAGCAGACACAGGCGCCGACGGAAGCTCCCGTACCACAGACGCAGGCGCCGACGGAAGCTCCCGTACCACAGACACAGGCGCTGACAGAAGCCCCTGCACAGCAGCAGCCATCGCCTGCGGCGGCAGCGGCTGTCTCCGGACTGTTTAAAGACGGGAGTGCGGATCCGGACGGGTATATTCTTCCGCAAAGCGACAGTCAGTATCTTACGGAGGCCGATCTGTCCAATCTGACGGTGAAAGGAGTCTGTTATGCCAAAAATGAAATCTATGCGCGTCATGGAAGAAAGTTTCTGGCGGAGGAGCTTCAGAAATATTTTGGCAAACAGACCTGGTACAGCGGAACGCTGGAGGCGGGAGAAGAAACAGACCAGAAAATTGTTGATATAATGAATGAATATGAGAAATCCAACAAAGATTTCCTTGCGCAGGCGGAGACTCTGCTCGGCGGATACTCCTTTGGATCCTGACGGATCGGCCTCCGGCGGCAGATAACGAAAATTCAGGAGGGAACATGAGTCGCTCAAAAAAGGTAAAATGTGGAAAATGCGGGAAACAGATTGACACAGACGATCAGTTCTGCGGATACTGCGGTGAAGAAAATCAGTCATATGATCCGGCGAGCAAAAAGGGAACCGGAAAAACGGCACAGAGAAACAGGCTTCAGTTTCGCGTGCTGATTACCGTGTTTATTATCGCCATAGTTGTGGCGGCGTATTATGCGGTTTTTGTGGCAAAGCTTCTGTAAGCCGCCGTCTGCCTGTCTGATGCAGGCAATTTCAGTAAAACGATATTCAAAAATACAGAAAGTGAGCAGTGTGCTCAAAACAGGGGTGTGATGAATGATGGGTCCCAAAATTTGTCCCAGCTGCAGAAAATATGAATATGAGTCCGGGGATAAATTCTGCGAATTTTGCGGAAACAATCTTCCGCCGGATGGTGTGAATGAAAAAATATGGAATCCCAAACGGGCGCGCGCACGGTCAACGGCAGGAACTGTGGCCGCCATTTACGCGGCGACGACGATCATGCTTCTGGTCGGAATCGTCTATGCGGGCTGCAGGCTGGTCGGCATCGGCGGGACGCGCGGCTGGATTTCGGGCACCGGGGAGCCGGGAATGGATACGGCCGGCGGTGTAAATCCTGTAAATGATGTAAACGGTACGGGAGTCGCCATTCCCGATGCGTCAGCGGTAAATGATATGGGCGGAACGCCTGTGCCGGATGTGGCTGTGGACACGCCTGCGCCGGATCAGGCCGCGGATACGCCTGTACCGCCTGCATCGGATCAGGCCGTGGATACACCTGCGCCGGATGTGGCAGCGGATATGCCTGCGGCACCGGCAGCCACGCTCCTTTCCGGGCCGCCGGATACGGCTATGGTCACGTTTACAAGGATCCCGGTGATCGCCGCAAACGCTTCCTCCATTGTTTCCCAGAATGTGTCTCCTCATGAGCCCATGCTGCTGTTTGACGATAATGAAGAGACAAACTGGCAGGAGGGCGTGGACGGATTCGGAGAAGGAGAAAATGTGAGCTTCAGCTTCGACAGGGTTTACCAGGTAAAATATCTTGCGTTTAAGCTGGGGAACTGGAAAAGCGATGATGATTATTATGCAAACGGAAGGCCGAAGACCCTGACGATAGTTTTGGGTGATTACTCCTGGGATGTCACATTCAATGATGAGAGGACGACAGCCTGGGTGGAGCTGTCGCAGGCGGTTGATGCCGACAGTATGCGGGTGGAGATCCGGGAGGTCTATCCAGGAACAGTCTGGGAGGATACCTGCATCACGGATATTATGATGTTTGGAGATTGAGACGATATTTTCAGATCATGCATGAATTTTGATACCGGCGGCTGATCTGCCGGGCGAAAATTAAGGACAGCCCCTGTTCTGCAA
>CANQEC010000203.1 GCA_947594335.1 uncultured Lachnospiraceae bacterium | reverse complement strand
GCTCCGGACCGTCGGCAGTTTATGCCGCATACCCGGGGCATTTCTTTTATGCGCAGACCCAGGCAGGGAAACCAGCCGCTGACGCAACTCCTGGGCCGCACAGGCGAGCAAGGGGAAAAGCCACCTCCTACTCGGATTCAGCTAAACAACATTAAAACCATCGAAATGAGATCTTCCACCTTGCCGGCTTTTTTAATAACTCTTCATACTCTTCCACGGTCAGGACTTCTTCCAGTTCCTTCTTCTGGTCTTCTTCCACAACCGCATGAACGCTGTCGGAAAAACACAGTCTCGGATAAAGGACGCACCACCAGTTGTGACCGTCTGCTTCCCCCAGTTTCACACGAAGCGCCTCATACC
Source organism: uncultured Lachnospiraceae bacterium (assembly GCA_947594335.1). Taxonomy (GTDB): domain Bacteria; phylum Bacillota; class Clostridia; order Lachnospirales; family Lachnospiraceae; genus Choladousia. The sequence continues at coordinate 4,641 of CANQEC010000203.1, read as the reverse complement.
GGCCCGCCGGAAAGGTGCAGTCCCCGTATGTCCGGTCCGGAAACCAGACCGTCTCAAGCGCCGCCTCCGCCCGGTAAGGCATTCCCTGCTCCGCAAGTACCTGGTCAGAAATCCGCTCGATCTCACGCAGATTGTTCTGAAGGAACTCTTTCATCTGCGCACGTCCGGTGCTTTCTGGATTTTCTGAAACCATCCGGGTTCCCAGATTTTCAAAAACTCCCTGGTTTTCTGAATCTGTCCGCGCTTCATTCCTGCCTTCGCTCTCCGAAATCGTCTGCATTCCTGAATTATTTCCGTCTTTCACATGTTCCATTTCATCCTGCAGATATGCCAGCACCGCGTCCCGCACCAGATATTTAACTCTCTGATCTTTCTCGCTGTCGCTGTTTGCGAGCACATGAAAGCGCAGAACCTCCCCGGCAATGCCCTGCTGCAGCAGGACATGCTGTGCGGCATGGACGGAACCCCGCATGATCAGGGACAAAACCAGAATCAGCAGAATTGTTTTCCAATATTCTTTAAAAAAACGGGTAAATGAATCCTGAATTGACTTTCTCTTATCTTTTATCATATCACATCATCTCCTATCCGAAAGGATTGACAGGAAGATGATAAATATACAATGATTGACAAGGAATACGCATATTGCTACAATAGAAAGGTCCTTAAAGGATATATCAACTCCTATACAAACGGAACAAACGAAAGGAGCTTTTTTTATGAAATTTATATACCCTGCGGTTATCCGCAAAACCGAAACCGGAACATATCACGCCTCCTTCCCGGATCTCGAGGATTGCCAGGCAGAGGGGGAAACGATCGACGAAGTACTCGACAACGCAAACGCAGCTGCCTACGACTGGATCACCGTCGAGCTTGAGGACAACGACCACCTGCCCCCCGTCACGGATATCCGGGACATCGAGCTGAAGGACGGCGAAATCGCGCGGCATATCTCCGTCACCATGCGTTTTATGGAAGGATGGGAAGAATAGAACCTGTTTTGGCATCTGCAAAATTCAAAAATACAATACTAACTGCAAAAGATGGAGGACTGAAAATGATCCGTTTCAACAACGATTACAACTGCGGCGCACATCCGAAGATCCTGGAGGCGCTCGCCGCGACAAACAACGAGAGCTACGGCGGTTACGGGATTGATTCCTGGTGTGAAAAAGCCGCGGCGGAAATCAAAAAACACCTTGGCAGCGCGCAGGCGGACGTCCACTTTCTTGTGGGCGGCACACAGGCGAATTTCACAGTGATCACCGCTGCCCTGCGCCCGTACCAGAGCGTGGTCTGCGCTGACTCCGGCCATATCAACGCTCATGAGACTGGAGCGGTTGAGCACTGCGGGCACAAGATCCTGGCTCTGCCGGGTACCGACGGCAAGATCACAGCCGCGCAGATTGCGCAGGAAGCCGAACTCTACCGCACAAGTGATATCCAGGAGCATATCACGCAGCCGAAGCTCGTCTATCTGTCCTATCCGACAGAGTTCGGCACAATCTATTCCAAAAAGGAACTGGAAGACATCCATGCGGTCTGTCAGGAATATGGAATGTATCTCTTCCTCGACGGCGCGCGCCTCGGCTACGGGCTCGGAAGTGAACAGTCTGACCTTTCCATGGCAGATATCGCCCGCCTGTGCGACGTTTTCTACATCGGAGGAACAAAATGCGGCGCTCTGTTCGGGGAGGCCGTCGTGATTACAGATAAGTCGCTTCGCACGGATTTCCGCAGCTATATCAAGCAGGCCGGCGGCATGCTCGCAAAAGGCTGGCTCCTCGGCCTTCAGTTTTATGTACTGTTTAAGGACGGACTTTATTTTGAGATCACCAAAAAAGCGGACGAGTACGCGATGGAACTGAAAAAAGCGTTTATCGAAAAAAGGATCCCGTTCTACATAGAGAGCCCGACGAACCAGCAGTTCGTCACTCTCGCGGATGCGGATGCCCAAAAGCTGGCTGAAAAATATACCTTCGAGTTTGAGAAAAAGATCGATGAGACGCACAGCTGCGTGCGGTTCTGCACAAGCTGGAGTTCGAAAGAAGAAGATATACAGGAACTGATCCGAGATATTAAAAATCTGTAAATAGCATAACAGGCAAAAATCAGGGCTGCTGTATCTATTTCTGCAGCAGCCCTGTCGGAGAGTCAGCTTAATGCCTGACTTGTTACTTCTCAGCAATATACGCAGCAACATCTATTACCTTATCCATGACTTCCCTCCCACTAAAACAGTTCCCGCACTGACATAAATCGTTACTCACCGCCTGCAGAGGCAGGTGTCATCTTCCTGAAAACTTACGCCAGCACTTCCTCTGCCAGCGCCTCAAGCTTCGGGATATCCGCGTCCTTCATCGTGGATTTGATCGTCACCAGATCCCCGCAGATTGTCACATCTTTCAGTGTCTCGAGCACAGATTTCATCACCTTGCCAGCGGACGGAGCCCAGGAACCGTTCTCGATCAGCGCGACTTTGCGGTTTCTCCAGGTCTTGCTCTTCAAGTGATGCAGGAGATCCTCCATGCACGGGAACACGCCGCCGTCGTAGGAAGCCGCCGCGAGCACCATCCTGTCATAGCGGAACGCGTCCTCGATCACTTCCGCCATGTCGTCCCTGGCAAGGTCGAACACTTTCACCTTCTTCGCACCCTTTGCCTCAAGGATCTCCGCCATCTTCTTCGCGACATTCGCAGTATTTCCGTGGATGGACGCGTAAGCGACGACAACGCCCTCATCCTCCGGCTCGTAGCTGCTCCAGGTCTGATATTTTCCGATATAGTAGCCAAGATCCTCGGTCAGAATCGGTCCGTGAAGCGGACAGATGATCGAGATATCAAGTCCCGCCGCCTTCTTCAGAAGCGTCTGCACCTGAGCACCGTACTTTCCGACAATGTTGAAATAATAGCGGCGTGCCTCGCAGGCCCAGTCTTCATCCGTATCCAGCGCGCCGAATTTTCCGAATCCATCCGCAGAGAACAGCACCTTTTCGCTCGACTCGTACTCCACCATAACCTCCGGCCAGTGCACCATCGGCGCCATGACAAAGGTCAGCGTGTGGGAACCGAGAGAAAGGGTATCTCCTTCCTTTACGACGAGCGTTCTGCCGCTCATGTCAAGCGTAAAGAACTGCGGCAGCATGCTGGCTGCCTTCGCGCTGAGCACGATCTGCGCTTTGGGATATTTCTCCGCGAATTTCTGAATATTTGACGCATGGTCCGGCTCAAGATGAGATACCACCAGATAATCCGGCTTTCTCTCGCCGAGCGCGCCCGCCAGATTCGCGAACCACTGCTCTGTCACGCGCTTGTCCGCCGTATCCATAACCGCAATCTTCTCATCCATAATCACATAGGAATTATAGGAAACTCCGTTCGGAACCACGTACTGGCTCTCAAACAGATCGATTGTCTTATCGTCCACTCCGATATAAAGAATGGAATCTGTAATTTTGTTGTCCTTCATAAGTCTGTTCTCCTTTACTGCTGTCTTTGAATCCTATCGGAAGAATCCCAGAATCTCAATCGCGCGGTCCAGATATGGATTCTCCGCCTTCGCGAAATCTCCGGCATCCGTCAGCTCTGTGAGCGTCGGATCAATCGGAAGCTTGCCCGCCACAAACACGCCGAGCTCATCCGCGACTTCATCGATATGGCTCTCGCCAAAGACCTTGATCTCTTTCCCGCAGTCCGGGCATTTCATATAGCTGTAGTTCTCGATCACTCCGAGTACCGGAATATTCATGGTCTTCGCCATGTTCCAGGCCTTCTTCACGATCATCTTCACCAGCTCCTGCGGGGATGTCACAACAAAAACTCCGTCCACCGGAAGCGACTGGAACACCGTGAGCGGCACATCGCCCGTTCCCGGAGGCATATCCACAAGAAGATAGTCCAGTTCTCCCCAGACCACATCTGTCCAGAACTGCTTTACCACATTCGCGATCACAGGACCTCTCCAGATTACCGGAGCCTCAGGATCTTCCATCAGAAGGTTGATAGACATTACTTTTATATCGTTCGCAGTGATGCGCGGGAGCAGTTCCTCTCCGTTCGCCTCAGCGAGGCCTTCCAGCCCGTACATGCGCGGAATCGACGGCCCTGTGACATCCGCGTCAAGAATACCGACACGATAGCCTTTCGCCGCCAGCTGATTCGCCAGACAGGCCGTTACCAGAGATTTGCCGACGCCTCCTTTTCCGCTGACAACACCGATCACACGTTTGATCTCTGAATGACTATTCATTGCCGCTGCAAAGCTTTCCTTCGCTTCTCCCTTTGCACTCGGGCATCCCTCGCAGCTCTCCTTACTGCAGGTTGCGCTGCTGCTGCATGATGATTTTTCCGCCATAAAGGCACCTCCTTCTTAAACAGCCGGTCACATGGCTGCATATCTTATTTATTTTATAGTATATCGCTGTATTTTACAAGGGATTCTTTTAAACTTCCTGTCTCTCTGCCGGTACTCACATTACTGTTCATTCCCTCATGCTGTCCGGCAGACGGGGCCTTCATCTGTCAGAAATCCTCCGCGTCCCACTCGAGCAGCCTGCGCAGGTAACGCCCGGCAATCTTTGAGAAATTCCCGATGCTGCGGATGTAAGCGAAATCACGCCCGAAGATCTTCTTCTCCGCC
>CANQEC010000202.1 GCA_947594335.1 uncultured Lachnospiraceae bacterium | reverse complement strand
AGTATTTTCATCAGTTTGCGCTTGATGAGAAAACGGGGATCGACCTTCCGGGCGAGGCGGCGACGATCATGCACAGACAGGAAAATGTCGGTCAGGTGGAGCTTGCCACGATCTCGTTCGGCCAGTCATTTCAGATCACGCCGATCCAGATGATCACGACAGTCAGTTCCCTTATCAACGGCGGCATGCGGATCACGCCCCATTTTGGCATTCAGGCGAGAGCGCAGGACGGAGCCCTCGTCAGGGTCTTTGAATATCCCCTGACGCGCCGCATCCTTTCGCCGGAGACTTCGGAGACGGTGCGCTTACTTCTTGAAAAGGTGGTGGATGGAGGCGGAGGGAAAAATGCATACATTGAAGGTTACCGGATCGGCGGGAAAACGGCGACATCTGAAACGCTTCCGCGCAGCGCAAACCGGTATATATCTTCTTTCGTCGGTTTCGCACCTGCGGACGATCCCCAGGTGATCGGCATGTGTGTGATCAATAATCCGCAGGGAGTTTACTATGGGGGAACCATAGCGGCGCCGGTAATGCGGGAGATTTTTCAGAATATCCTGCCTTATCTTGGAATCGAAAAAACGTCGGCGGGAGTGGAAGAGGGATTGCAAAAAAATACGAAAACAGGTTGAATAATCCCCGGAAACCCTTTATACTTGACAAAGAGGATGCCTGATCAGAGAGCATCTGAAACAGAAGATCAAAAGAAGAGGTGTGAGATGATAATAAGTCAGGAAATATTAATCCCATTATTTGCGGCCTTCCTGGTCAGCGTGCTGCTGAGCCCGGTTGTGATTCCCTTTCTTCAGCGGCTTAAAGTCAGCCAGACCGAGCGGAAAGAAGGGGTGGAATCTCATCTGAAAAAGGCGGGGACCCCTACGATGGGCGGACTGATCATTCTGATCAGCACCGCGGCGACTTCAATGCTGTTTATCGGGAAATATCCGAGGATTATTCCGATTCTGTTTTTGATTCTGGGATTTGGAATCATCGGATTTCTCGACGATTACCTGAAGGTGGTGCTTCGGCGCTCGGACGGACTGTATCCCAAACAGAAGATGGCGGGTCAGCTGCTCGTCACGACAGTTTTTATCGTATATCTCTGGATTATGGACAGATCCTGTCTTGATCTGCTGATTCCTTTTTCGGGCGGGAAGGTGCTTTCCGGAACAACCGTGAGGGTGATTGCGGTTCCGCTCGCTTATTTTGCGGTTATCGGCACGGTAAACGGAGTTAATTTCACGGATGGTCTCGACGGTCTCGCGACAGGCGTGACGACAATCATCGCGGTTTTTTTCACGGTAGTTTCCATCAGCATGAAAGGCGGGATCGAACCGATCACTGCGGCGGTTGCCGGAGCGCTGCTCGGTTTTCTGCTGTTCAACACGTATCCGGCGAAGGTGTTTATGGGAGATACGGGGTCTCTCGCTCTCGGAGGATTTGTGGCAGGCTCCGCATATCTTATGAAAATGCCGCTGTTTCTTCCGATCATCGGTATGATCTACTGCGCGGAGGTTCTTTCGGTAATCCTGCAGGTCACCTATTTTAAAAAGACAGGGGGCAAACGTCTTTTCAAAATGGCGCCGATCCATCATCATTTTGAAAAATGCGGCTGGCCGGAGACCAGGATCGTCACAGTGTTTACCGTGATCACGGCGTTTTTGTGTGTGCTGGGTCTTGCGGCAGTCGGATGAACGGAGGATATGCGGACATATACAGTAATCATAATGGAGGAACTTATAATGGAATGGACAGGAGAAACCGTGCTGGTTTTCGGAACCGGCATCAGCGGGATCGGGGCCGCCAGGCTGCTTGCCAACCGGCAGGCAGAGGTGGTGCTGTTTGATGAAAATACAAAAACTGACACAGAAAAAGTACTTGGGAAGCTTCCCGCCGGAAGCAAAGTGAAGATACTGCTTGGAGAGCTTTCCGATGAGGAGATCGGGAGACTTACGCGGGTCGTTTTAAGTCCCGGCGTTCCCTGTGATCTTCCGCTTGTAAACAGACTCAGAGATCGCGGACTTCCGATCTGGGGAGAGGTTGAGCTGGCGTTCCGGTGCGGAAAAGGGGACGTTCTTGCAGTTACCGGGACAAACGGGAAGACGACGACCACAAGCCTTCTCGGAGAAATCATGAAGCACGTAAGAAAAGAAGTGCACGTCGTCGGAAATATCGGTTTTTCTTATACGGAAGCTGTGCAGCATATGACGGATCAGGCGGTGACGGTCGCTGAGATCAGCAGTTTTCAGCTTGAGACAACGGAACAATTTGCTCCGAAGGTCAGCGCGATCCTCAACATCACGCCGGATCATCTGGACCGGCACCATACGATGGAGGAATATATCCGCGTAAAAGAGCTGATCACAGTGCATCAGAAACCGGAAGATACCTGCGTCCTGAATTATGAGGATGATATTCTCAGAGATTTTGGGGAAAAACTCCCGATAAAGGTGCTCTGGTTCAGCAGCGCGCGTGTGCTTGACCGCGGTGTTTACCTTGAAGGAGATATGATCCGCTTCGCGTCGGAAAAAGGGATTACCGACATCTGTTCCGTGAAGGAAGTAAACCTGCTTGGGATACATAATTATGAAAACATTATGGCGGCGGCGGCGATGGCGCTGGCCTGCGGGGTAACGGCGGAAGAAATGTCTTTTCAGGCAGTGGAACACAGGATAGAGTACGTCGAGGAAAAACATGGCGTCAAATATTATAACGATTCCAAGGGGACGAATCCTGACGCGGCAATCCGCGGGATCAGGGCGATGGAACGCCCGACGCTGCTGATCGGGGGAGGCTATGACAAAAATGCCTCATATGAAGAGTGGATTCGTGCCTTTGACGGCAAAGTGAAATATCTGGTGCTGATCGGGCAGACAAGAGAGAAGATTGCCGAAGCCGCGAAAAGATGCGGATTTTATAACATCCTGTTTGCGGAGTCGCTTGCGGAGGCTGTGCAGATCTGTGCCTCGCGGGCGGAAAAAGGAGACGCCGTGCTTCTTTCCCCGGCCTGTGCGAGCTGGGGAATGTTCCCGAATTATGAAGTGAGGGGACGGCAGTTTAAGGAACTGGTACATCAATTGCCATAGGAAGTGGTAAATTGTATTCTCGACCTGGCAAAACGGACGGACTCTTGCTTGTGACCGTCCTGTTTCTGACCGGATTCGGACTTCTGGTTCTCTATAGTATGAGTTCATATAATGGGCAGGTCCGTTTCGGCGACTCTGCCTATTATTTTAAAAAACAGTTTTTTGCGATGACCCTCGGACTCGTGCTGATGCGTGTGATCTCCTCTGTGGATTACCACGCGCTGCGCCGTTTTTCGGTACCTGTTTATCTGGTTTCCCTGGCGCTTTCCGGGGCGGTGCTTCTGATTGGAGATACCTATAACGGATCTAAGCGCTGGCTGTCGCTCGGCCCTCTTTCCTTTCAGCCGTCCGAGCTTGCAAAGCCGGCCGTAATTCTGCTTCTTTCGGGAATTGTAAGCAGCATGCAGGAAAAGAAAAGCTTCGCAATGATCCTGCGTGTAACCCTGCCTGTGCTTCCGATTGTGGCTCTTGTCGGCACAAATAATTTAAGTACCGCGATCATTATTCTCGGGATAGCGGTGATTATGATCTTCATATCCAATCCCCGCTATCTGCCGTTTCTCTGGATTGTTCTTGCCGGCGGCGGATTCATGGGAATTTTCCTGAGTCTGGAACAGTACCGCCTTGAAAGGATCGCCATCTGGAGGCATCCGGAACTGTATGAAAAGGGCTATCAGACGATGCAGGGACTGTATGCGATCGGTTCGGGCGGCCTGTTCGGACGCGGGTTTGGCAACAGCCTGCAAAAACTCGGGTTCGTTCCGGAAGCGCAGAATGATATGATTTTTTCTGTAATCTGCGAGGAGTTCGGCATGTTCGGAGCATGGCTGCTGATGCTTCTGTTTCTTCTGCTGCTGTGGCGTTTTATGGTCATAGCGACCCATGCGCCCGATCTGTTTGGAGCTTTGATCGCCGCAGGGATCATGGGGCACATCGCGATTCAGGTGATCCTGAACATAGCGGTGGTCACCAACACGATCCCAAATACCGGAATTACGCTTCCGTTCATCAGCTACGGGGGAACCTCGGTTCTCTTTCTGCTCGCGGAAATGGGTCTGGCGCTCTCTGTCAGCCGGTGGAGCGGATAAAGCGCGGGGATTTGGGGAAGGAAGGTGCGGCACACGCGTCACCACGGACGCTCCCGGTGCATATAGTAAACTATATGGCTTTTCGGTTTTGGATTTGCAGGAGCGTTTCCAGAACCAAACCGGGGGATGGAATTGAGATATATAAAGATAGCAGGAGGAAAGCCGCTCTGCGGACAGATAAAGATACAGGGGTCCAAGAATGCGGTTCTGCCGGTTCTGACTTCCTGTATTCTTGGGGAGGGAGTCTGCCGGATCGATAATTGTCCCGGCATCAGTGACGTGGAGGTCACGTTAAAACTGCTTGAAGCGGCCGGATGCAGAGTCAGCCGCGAAAAAAACACAGTGACGGTTGACGCGTCGCGGATCACCTGCTGCGAGCTTCCCAAAAAGGAGGCCTCCCGCATCCGTTCTTCCATACTGTTTCTGGGCGCGCTGACCGGAAGATGCCGGACCGCGTCGCTCCCGCTTCCGGGAGGCTGTGCGATCGGAGCCAGGCCGGTTGATCTCCACATTGGCGCGCTTGAAAAACTGGGCGTCCTGTTTGAGGATACCCGGAAACTTACGGCAGACGGGAGAGAACTTCGCGGCGGGAAGGTGGCGCTTCCGTTTCCGAGTGTGGGCGCGACTGAAAATGTGATACTTGCGTCAGTGCTTGCTCCGGGAAAAACGGTGATACAAAACGCTGCCCACGAACCCGAGATCGATGAGCTGTGTGAATTTCTGAATCTGCGCGGCGCAAAGACGAAAAGGCTGGCGGACGGGAGCATTTTTATCGAAGGAGTCAGAAAACTTGGGCCGGCCTGTTATACAATGAAGGCGGACCGCATCGTCGCA
>CANQEC010000201.1 GCA_947594335.1 uncultured Lachnospiraceae bacterium | reverse complement strand
CCTTTTCCATCTGATTCACGCAGGCCCCGTTTTACATCGTACTCCTGATACAGATTCAGATCAAGCGCTCCCGAAATCATGCAGTACTTTACGAGCTCCGCCAGCCTCTCATCTCTTGTCTTCCTATCAATCTCTTTACGCACTACAGTTTTTCTCCTTTCGCTTCCGCCATACTTTCATAACTTTTCCATGATGCCAGGGGCAAAAATGCGAAGCACGAAACAATCCGTCTGGCATCTTTTGACCCCAACATCTTTTCATTATATCATGTAATTTCAGCGTGGTAAAGCATCAGACAGCCGAAAATACTCCGCCGTCCGCCTCCCCAAAACCGCAGTCTGCACCAAAAACGCGTCACGGGGAATCATACACGATCACCGGAGTGCCGATGGACACCGAATTATAGATAACCTGCACCTGGTCATACGGCGTGTTCACACAGCCGTGAGAGCCGTTCGTCAGATAGATCGTCCCCCCGAAATAGGCTCTCGCCTTTAGGTCGTGGATCCCGACATCCCCGTTAAACGGCATCCAGTAATCCACAGGGGTCTGGTAATCCTCCCCCTTCAGGACATAATCCCGCATTTTCGCGTCGATCGACCACACGCCTCCCGACGGCGTCGCGTTGCCCTTGTTCGGATTTCCCGTAACGACCGGGGTATCCGCGACCACATTTCCGTCCTTATAGCAGATCATTCTCTGCTGGGAAATACAGATTTCCACATAGGTATAGCCGATGTCGTTCTCGTCCCTGCTCATCGCAGTATAGAGATACACCGGTTCGAGCGTCACATCCTCCTCGCCCTGGAGCGCGTCGAGCAGCTGCCGCAGAGTAGCGGGCTGATCGATCGCCCAGCCGTAATCTCCTCCGTACAGCGTTACCACTGTGCCATAGGACGTGGCAAACTGACGCTCCATGCCGAACGTATCGTATTTTCTGGCAAGCGCTTCCACGTACAGCTCCGCTTTCGAATCATCCAGAGTGAACGTCCCGTCCTCCAGCTTCACGATCCAGTCCTGCAGCACGGAGGCGTCAAGCACTTCTGTCCTGTCCCCGAAATCATACGTGACGCGCGCCCGCACCAGATCGTTCATCGCCGCGGCATCCTGGACGAGCTGCTCATCATCGCGGTATACCGTCGGGTTCAGATAGCAGCCTTCCTCCTCAAGCGATATCTCATTCCTTCCCTGATCCAGCGCGGCCAGGATAGTCTCCATCGCCTTCTCCTTATCCAGCGTCGTGCCTGTCTCCTCCGGCATGATCTTAAATCCGTCGGCAGTTCCCTCAATGCAGGCGTCCCTCGGACGGACGGCCAGAATGTCGTTGAAACACTCCAGGTGCCCCAGCACCGTTTTTGCCTTTTCCCTGTCGTATGTAAAGGCGACCTGTGAACCAGATTTGTTCAGGAGAAACATGACCGGCCACAGATAAGAACGCTGCGCCTTTAACATGCGGTCGATACTGTTGTCATCGACAAATCTCAGATCGATCTGATCCGCCCGAATCGTCTCCACGTTATCTTTGCGCTCCCGGATCGTCAGCACACTCTCCGTTAATTTCTCCGCCACTTCTTTTTTCGCTTCCTCTGCGGTCATCTGGCTGCAGTCGAGTCCCCATATCGTGCTTCCCTCATAAAAATGGGAGGCAAAATAAAACGCGGCGGCCGCGTAGGCGGCGGCAAACACCGCGCCGCAGCCCCAGAGGATCCGGCGGAGCTGTCTGACCCTGCGCCGCCGGAGCTTTTCCTGCCATGTTGTTTCCCTGCTTTCACTTTCCTTTTTCTTCTTGTAAGCATCCCCCTGCCCGGAAGAATTTATAAGCCTGAGAAACTCGTCCCCGGCTTTCCCCTTCTCCGGTTCGGGAGATTCCTCCGGCCTGCGCTGCGAAGAAGAAAGCTTCCCGATCTTTTTCTCCGCGCGTCCGGCCTGTGTGTCCCTGCGCCCTGTATCTATGGACACCACCTGCAGTTCCGCAAAATGTCTGCCGCTCTCCGGCTTTGCATTTTGTTTTTTTTCCTGGTAGCGGCTCCCTCTTTTCTCTCCGCTCCCTGTCCCCTCATGCATCTGCTGTTTCCCCCACTGTTCTCCTGTCTGATATATATGCGGTTTTTATTTTTATCATCACGCTTTTGAGGTCTCAAAGCCGCGCATTTCCGAAAAAAAGGAAACGGCATAACCTCCAGACCCCGGCAGCGTCCATTATAAACGATATTTCTCTGCATGACAAGTACGGCGCATTTATTTACACACAATTCAGACACAATTCCTTCGAAAAATAAACACATTTATTGCATAGAATGGACAAAACTAATCAGCAGGGAGTGATTTTCTTTGATCGAAGTCGAACATCTTACGAAACGTTACGGAAATCATCTGGCCGTTGACGATCTGTCTTTTTCAGTCGGCGAAGGCCAGATCTACGGTTTTCTCGGCCCGAACGGCGCCGGAAAATCCACCACCATGAACATTATGACGGGATATACCGCCCCCACCTCGGGCGAGGTGAAAATCGGCGGCTACAATATCCTCGACGAACCGGAGGCCGCCCGGAAATGTATCGGATACCTTCCCGAAATCCCGCCTTTATACCAGGACATGACCGTGAAGGAATATCTTATTTTCGCAGCCGGGCTTAAAAAAATCCCGCGCAAAAACGCGCAGAGCATGATCCCCGAGCTGATGGAGACGACCGGCATCACCGACATGCAGAACCGCCTGATCCGCAACCTCTCAAAAGGCTACCGGCAGCGCACCGGGCTGGCGCAGGCGCTTTTGGGCTACCCTCCCGTCATCATCCTCGATGAGCCGATGGTGGGGCTTGACCCCCGGCAGATCATCGAGATCCGCGATCTGATCCGCGGCCTCGGCAAAAAACATACGGTTATTTTAAGTTCCCATATTCTTTCCGAGATCAGCGCCGTCTGCGACCACATCATGATCATTTCCCACGGGAAGCTGGTCGCGAGCGATACTCCGGAGAATCTTCCGCTTCTGATGTCCGGAACGAACACGCTGCAGCTTACGGTCAGGACAAAAGAGCAGACGCTGCGCTCCATCCTGGATGCGCAGGACGCGATCCTCTCCTACACGCTTGAGCAGTCCGCGGAATCCGACGCGTGGGACGCAGTCATCCGCACCCGGACGCAGACAGATTTAAGAGAAGCTCTGTTTTTCGGCTGCGCGCAGAAGAACGCCGCCATACTGAATATGCAGCTGTCCAGAATGTCCCTTGAGGACATCTTCCTCGAGCTGACAGAGGGGGATCCGGGATCAGAAGAGACAAACGACAGCGAAAACGACGGTGAAAAGACTGAAAAAGGAGGAGACGGCAATGGCAGCAATTTATCGCAGAGAAGTTAAAAGCTTCCTGAATTCAATGACCGGCTATCTGTTTATCGCGTTTATACTCGCGGTGACCGGCATCTATTTCACGGCATACCATCTAAGGGGCGGATATCCGTCGTTTTCCTATACGCTTGAGGCGATCGTGGTGATCTTTCTGCTCGCCGTGCCGGTCCTGACAATGAGGATCCTGGCCGAGGAGCGCAGGCAGAAGACCGATCAGCTCCTTCTCACCTCCCCGGTATCCGTCACCGGCATTGTGGCGGGGAAATATCTGGCGCTTGTCACGATACTTCTGATCCCCATCCTGGTCATGGCAGCCTACCCTCTGATTCTGGCACAGTTCGGAAGCATCTCTTTTCCGGAAGCCTACACTGCGCTGGCCGGCCTGTTTCTGCTTGCCTGCAGTTTCCTGGCGATCGGACTTTACCTGTCCTCCACAACAGAAAACCAGGTGATCGCCGCCGTGCTGACTTTTCTGGTTCTGTTCCTCTGCTATATCATGAACGGAATAGCTGAATTTTTCCCTGAGACAGCCTCCGCCTCTTTCTTCGCGCTGGCGGCAGCGGCAGCGGCGGCAGCTCTTCTTCTTTACTATATGACGGCGCATCCCGCAGTTTCCGCCGCCGGCTTTCTGCTCGCTGAAGGAGCGCTGACCGCGCTGTTTTTCCTCAGGCCTTCCGTATACGAGGGACTGATCCAGAAAATACTGGGCGTATTCGCCATAACCGAACGGTTTTCGGAGTTTGCAAGCGGCATTTTTGATCTGTCGGGCGTCATCTATTACCTCAGCATCATCGTAATCTGCCTGTTTCTGACGGTTCAGTCCATACAGAAACGGCGCTGGAGTTAGGAGGAGAAGCAGGCCATGAGCATAAAATTTCCAACACACAAAACAAAAAACAAAGATCCAAAGCAGCGCCTCATTTCTGCGAAGGCAGATAAAAGGCGCCTGCGCAGCGGCTCCTACAGCATGGTTCTTACCGCTGTCGTCGCCGCGTCTGTCGTCGTTCTCAATCTGCTGGCCGCGGAGCTGCCGGTCCAGTACACGCAGTTTGACTTCAGCACCCGAAAGCTGTATACGCTGCGCCCGCAGACCGAGGAACTGGCCGCCTCCCTCGACAAGGATGTCACTCTCTATTATATCGTTCAGGACAGTTCCCGCGACGAGACCGTCTCGCGTCTGCTCGAACGGTACGACGGCCTTTCTTCCCATATTTCGGTTGTCGAGAAGGATCCCGTCCTGTCCCCGAATTTTACTTCCCAGTACACGGACGAGACACTCTCTGACAACAGCGTGATCGCCGTATGCGGAGAAAACAGCCGGACAATCCCCTACGACGACATGTATGAGAGAGAATTTAACTACAATTATTATTCCTATGATACAACCGGCTTCGACGCGGAAGGACAGATCACAAGCGCGCTCGCCGCGGTCACATCGGACGATCTTCCCACGCTCGGAAGACTGACCGGACACGGGGAGGCCGAACCAGACGCCTCCGTGACGGACCTGATCGAAAAGCAGAACATCACCATCTCGGAACTGAATCTTCTGACCGCTGACCAGGTTCCCGAGGATATGGACTGTCTTCTGATCTTCTCGCCCACATCTGATTTAAGCGCGGCGGAGGCGGATAAAATTCTGGATTATCTGCGCACCGGCGGGAGCGCGGTCATCAT
>CANQEC010000200.1 GCA_947594335.1 uncultured Lachnospiraceae bacterium | reverse complement strand
TCCTCGTTGATCGTCTCGTACTCCTGCGGAGCGTTCGCTTTGGAGAGGAAGATTTCAACCGGCATGAAGGAGCAGTATTTTTCAATAACCTCGCGTGCGCGGTATTCGTTGGAAAATTCCACGCTGTCCTCGCCGAGGAAAAGCGTGATCTCCGTGCCAACCGTCGTCTTTGTGCCTTCCTCAAGTGTGTACTCCGTGCCGCCGTCGCACTCCCAGTGTACCGGAGATGCGCCTTCCTGGTAGGAGAGGGTGTCGATGTGAACTTCGTCTGCAACCATAAACGCGGAGTAGAAGCCGAGACCGAAATGCCCGATGATCTCATCCTCCGTCGTCTTGTCCTTATATTTGTTCAGAAAGTCAGTCGCGCCGGAGAACGCGATCTGTGTGATATACTCCTCGACCTCATCCGCCGTCATGCCGATGCCGTTGTCGATGAACTTCATTGTCTTTGCTTCCGGGTCCACGATGACCTGGATGCGCTTCTTGTAATCATCCGGATAAGTATATTCGCCCATCATCTCAAGCTTCGCAAGCTTGGTGATTGCGTCGCAGCAGTTTGAGATCATCTCACGGACAAAAATGTCGTGGTCGGAATACAGCCATTTTTTGATAATCGGGAAAATATTTTCGCTGTTGATGGAAAGACTTCCTGTTTTTTTGCTCATTTACAACAACTCCTTTTATATTAGATATCCTGTTTTTTCTTAACAGCCGGACCAGAAAACGGTCATATCAAATCCTGAACGCCGGTCCGGTATTTTTGCTTTCCTTATATTAATACCGGGAAAGGAAAATGTCAAGAGAAAATTAGCACTCGTTTTTAATGAGTGCTAACAAATGGGAATGTCAGCAATGCCAGAATGAACATTCCAAAAGGGAAACTGCGAACAATAACAAGGCGGCTGCATACAATAAAAACAGCGAATAAACGGGAATTGACAGGAGAAACTGATTTTGATAAGATTCTGCTAAAGGAACAGAAGATCGATCCATTATGCAAAAAGGGGGCTTATAGAATATGGAAATACTGGCGGGACTGCTGATTCCGTTTCTCGGGACAACTGCGGGAGCTGCCTGCGTGTTTTTTGTGCGCCATGATCTGAATGCGAAATTTCAGAAGGTGCTGCTGGGATTTGCTTCCGGCGTGATGGTCGCGGCCTCTGTCTGGTCGCTGCTGATCCCGGCGATGGATATGTCCGGGAACATGGGACGGCTGGCGTTTGTGCCTGCTGTGGCAGGGATGGCCGCCGGATTCGCGTTCCTGCTTGCCATGGATATGCTGATCCCGCATCTTCATATGGGAAGCGACAAGCCGGAAGGTCCGAAATGTACTCTAAAAAAAACAACAATGCTTGTCCTTGCCGTGACGCTGCACAATATTCCGGAGGGAATGGCCGTGGGAGTTATCTTTTCCGGGCTGCTGACCGAGCAGGCGAGTGTCACCTTTATGGGGGCGATGGCGCTCTCGATCGGAATCGCGATCCAGAATTTCCCAGAGGGGGCCGTGATCAGCCTGCCTCTGCGGAGTGAGGACGGTATGAACCGGGGCAAGGCATTTCTCTACGGAACACTTTCGGGGATCGTGGAGCCGATCGCCGGAGGCGTTACGCTGCTTCTTTCCCATCTCATCACGAAGATGCTGCCGTATCTCCTCGCTCTGGCGGCCGGCGCGATGCTGTATGTGGTCGTGGAAGAGCTGATTCCGGAAGCGGTGGAAGGAGAACATACAAACGTTGGGACGATCGGATTTGCCGCGGGATTTGCGGTTATGATGATCCTGGATGTGGCGCTTGGATAAAAGCTGAGGTTTCCCCTGGAACAGGCAGGGGCAGGAGGAAAACCACCTCCTGCCCGATCAGAATTTTACATAGGACAGAATAATAACAGAACCGTGCGAAAATAAAGAAAGAGAAAGAAGGAGGAAGGAACAATGACATATCAGGAAGTACTTGCACAGGCAAAGGACTGCGTCGGAAAATACTGTAAGGCATGCGCCGTCTGCAACGGCAGAGCGTGCGGGAATCAGATCCCGGGACCGGGCTCCAAGGGAGTCGGTGATACGGCGATACGCAACTATGATAAATGGAAGGAAATCCGTGTAAATATGGATACGCTCTGTGAGGGCGGTGAGGCGGACACATCCGCTGAATTGTTTGGAAGGACTTTCCGCTATCCGTTTTTTGCGGGGCCGGTGGGAGCTGTGAATC
Source organism: uncultured Lachnospiraceae bacterium (assembly GCA_947594335.1). Classification (GTDB taxonomy): domain Bacteria; phylum Bacillota; class Clostridia; order Lachnospirales; family Lachnospiraceae; genus Choladousia. Next base: position 2,822 of record CANQEC010000200.1, on the reverse strand, counting down.
TTCATTACGGAGACAAGTACAACGATTCCGCCTACAATAAAATTCTGGTCAGCGCCTGCAAAGAGAGCGGGATTGCGGCTTTTACAGGCGATGGCACGGATCCGACGGTGGTGCAGGTCGCGGCGGAAGCAATCGCTGAGGCGGGCGGCTGCGGCGTGCCGACGATAAAGCCCTGGAATCTCGATACGATCCGGGAGAAAATGGAGCTTGCCAGGAAATCGGGCTGTTTCGCGGCGGCGATGGATATTGACGCGGCCGGTCTTCCGTTTCTGAAAAATCTGACCCCGCCGGCCGGAAGCAAGACGGTCGAAGAGATGAAGGAGATCGTAAAGCTTGCCGGGGTGCCGTTTATCGTGAAAGGCATTATGACAGTGAAGGGCGCGAAAAAGGCGCTTGAGGCCGGTGCTTCGGCGATCATAGTCAGCAATCACGGCGGCCGTGTACTTGATCAGTGTCCGGCTACGGCGGAAGTTCTTGAGGAGATCGCGGACAGCGTAAAAGGAAGCGGGATGAAGGTTTTGGTGGACGGAGGGATCCGTACAGGCACTGATGTGTTCAAGGCGCTTGCGCTCGGAGCGGACGGCGTGCTGATCTGCCGCCCGTTTGTGCCGGTCGTTTACGGCGGAGCAGAGGAAGGCGTGAAGCTTTACATAGAAAAGATCGGGGCGGAGCTTGCGGACACGATGACGATGTGCGGAGCCCGCAGGATTTCTGACATCACAAGGGACATGGTGCGCTGCTGACCGTTGATGGCGCCGCGAAAATTCAGCTGTGCGCCCGGCAGTCTGCGGATAGTCCGCTGTGCTGACAGGGCAGGAAAGGAATATGATATGAATTACAGAACAGACAGAAAAGGAAACAGGCTGTCGATTCTAGGATACGGCTGCATGCGTTTTACGAAGAACGGCTCGTCGATCGATATTGACAAGGCGGAAAAAGAGGTCATGTGCGCGATCCGCGGCGGCGTCAATTATTTCGATACCGCGTATGTTTACTCCGGCAGCGAGGCGGCGGTCGGAGAGATACTGGAGCGCAATAACTGCCGGGGAGAGATTAATCTTGCGACCAAGCTTCCGCATTATCTGATCAAGTCACGGGCGGGGCTGGAGCGGACTTTCCAGGAACAGCTCCGGAGGCTGAAGACAGATTACATCGATTATTATCTGATGCATATGCTGAATGACGCAAAGACCTGGGAGAAGCTGACGGCCCTGGGTGTGCAGGACTGGATCGCGGAGAAGAAAAAGAGCGGACAGATCCGCAATATCGGGTTCTCCTATCATGGAAATACGGACAACTTTATCCGTCTTCTGGATGCGTACGACTGGGATTTCTGCCAGATCCAGTACAATTATCTGGACGAGCACAGTCAGGCGGGCAGAAGGGGGCTGGAGTATGCCGGGCAGAAGGGGATTCCTGTTATTATCATGGAACCTTTGCGGGGCGGCAGGCTGGTCAATAACCTGCCGGCCGGGGCGAAGAAAAGGATCGCGCAGGATGAGAAAAAGAGAACCCCGGCAGAGCTGGGACTGCGCTGGCTCTGGAATCAGCCGCAGGTGACCTGTGTGCTTTCCGGAATGAATTCCATGGAAATGGTACAGGAAAACCTGCGTATCGCCTCGGATGCGCAGGCCGGACAGTTTACAGAAGAAGATTTTGCCCTGATCTCGGCGGTGAAGGAGGAGATCAACCGGAATATGAAAGTGGGCTGTACAGGCTGCGGCTACTGTATGCCGTGTCCGCAGAAAGTGGATATTCCCATGACGTTCCACTGTTATAATCTCCGCTACACGGAAGGGAAAAAATCCGGGCTGTGGGAATATGTGCAGGCAACCGCGATGCGCCACGAGACCTCCAGCGCGTCCCAGTGTATCCGCTGCGGCAAATGTGAAAAGCATTGCCCGCAGGGGCTTCCAATCCGGGAAAAGCTGCAGGAGGCGTCGAAAGAGCTGGAAACGCCGACGTATAAATTCATGCGCTGGGCGGTGCGCACATTCCGGATTTATTAAAAATCCGTTTGTGCGGACAAAAAAATTCAGCAAGTAGAAAAAAAGCGGTTGACATTTTTGATCAGGTAATATATAATAACACTCGCGTCGAGGAAAGGGCGTTTATTTACCTGATACCGGGGTGTGGCTCAGCTTGGCTAGAGCGCCTGGTTTGGGACCAGGAGGTCGCAGGTTCGAATCCTGTCACCCCGAGTTTTGAATCAGGGTCAGGAGTATATGCGGGTGTAGTTCAATGGTAGAACACCAGCCTTCCAAGCTGGACACGTGGGTTCGATTCCCATCACCCGCTTTTTGAGTCTGTAGCTCAGCTGGATAGAGCAACGGCCTTCTAAGCCGTGGGTCGGGGGTTCGAATCCCTTCAGGCTCGTTTTATATGGTGGGTATAGCGCAGCTGGTTAGCGCGCCAGATTGTGGCTCTGGAGGCCAAGGGTTCGAATCCCTTTACCCACCTTTAAAATCCTTACTGGTACTGTTGTGGCAGCATCGGTAAGGATTTTTTTTAGATGCGCAGGCCCGGGCAGGGAAAATTGCTGCTGGCGCAGCACCCGGGCCGCGCAGACGAGCAGGAGGGAAAATCGCCTCCTACTCGATCAGGCCCGGGCGGAGGAAAAGCCGCCTCCTACTCGATTAGTGAGTCTTGAAGAAAGGGAGAAGTTGGTATGCGGGTTGTTGGGATTGGGAAGCAGGACTTTGCGGATATCAGAAGAAGCGGCGTATTTTATATTGATAAAACGCGTTTCATTGAGACATGGTGGAACAATCAGGACAGTGTGACCCTGATCACCCGCCCGCGCCGTTTTGGAAAGACACTGA
>CANQEC010000199.1 GCA_947594335.1 uncultured Lachnospiraceae bacterium | reverse complement strand
CCTGCGCATCAAAGCCGGGCATTTCTGCCCGGCTTTAACAGGGGAATTCGAAAATGGATGCCGCACCTGCCATTATGCGGCATCCGGATAACTTTGCTACAGTCTTGCCGCTCCCGACCTGCGCGCCGCTTCCGCGACGGCTTTCGCAACCGCCGGACCTACTCTTGGATCAAACGCCTTCGGAATAATGTAATCGGCGTTCAGCTCTTCATCTGAAATCAGATCTGCCAGCGCCTGCGCTGCCGCCATCTTCATCTCTTCATTGATATCCCGTGCGCGTACATCAAACGTTCCGCGGAAGATCCCTGGAAACGCCAGCACATTGTTGATCTGATTCGGAAAATCGCTCCGCCCGGTCGCCACTACCGCGGCTCCGCCCGCCTTTGCCTCATCCGGAAAGATTTCCGGCGTCGGATTCGCGCACGCGAAGATGACCGCATCCTTATTCATCGTCCGCACCATCTCTTTTGTCACCTGTCCCGGCGCGGATACGCCGATAAACACATCCGCTCCAGCCAGCATGTCCGCCAGCGTACCCTGTTTTTTCTCCAGGTTCGTCACCTGCGCCATCTCTTCCTTGATCCAGTTCATGCCCTTTTCGCGGCCTGCCCAGATCGCTCCCGAACGGTCGCACATCGTAATGTTCTTAAAGCCTGCGGCCAGAAGCAACCGGACGATCGAGATCGCCGCGGCTCCCGCTCCGGAAGTGACAACCTTCACATCCTCTTTCTTCTTGCCTGTGACCTTCAGCGCATTCGTAAGCCCGGCCAGCGAGATGACCGCCGTGCCGTGCTGGTCGTCATGAAAAATCGGGATATCGCATTTCTCCTTCAGCTTGCGCTCAATCTCGAAACAGCGCGGAGCCGAGATATCCTCGAGGTTGATCCCGCCGAAGGACCCGGAGATCAGCGCCACTGTGTTGACAAACTCGTCCACATCCTTCGTCTTGACGCAGAGCGGGAACGCGTCCACATTGCCGAATGCCTTAAACAGGACGCATTTTCCCTCCATGACCGGCATGCCGGCCACGGGACCGATATCGCCAAGGCCCAGCACCGCGCTGCCGTCGGTGATCACCGCGCACATATTGTGCCTGCGTGTAAGCTCGTAGGATTTCTCCTCATCCTTCTGAATCTCCAGGCAGGGCTGCGCCACACCCGGAGTATAGGCCAGGGAAAGATCGTCCTTTGTCGCAACCGGAACAGTCGCCACCACCTCGATCTTGCCCTTCCACTGCCTGTGAAGCCTCAATGATTCTTTTGCGTAATCCATATATGCTCCTTCCGCTATCTGACTGCATCTGCTGTCTTCAAAATTCTTCGGAACCCTCTCTCTGCCTGTCCGGCCCCGGCGTCCGTCTGATGCAGATATTTATTCAAACGGGAAATGAAACTGCGTCAGCCCCAGCTCGTCGCGAAGCTGGATAAACTCTTTCTGGACCGCCTCTGTGACCGGAACGCCTTTGTCCTTGCGGTACATCCAGACTTCGTATTCCTTCTCGCCCGCCGTATAGATCCTCTCTGCATCCGGAGCCTTTTGGGAGCTTCTGAGTTCTCTGAGAATATCGCCGCAGGTCTTTTTGAACGCTTCCGCGCCCATGAAAGCTTCCGTATCGATCGCCATAAAGAAATGTCCCAGATGATACGGGTGGATCTTTCCGTTTTCATCCTTGCCGTCAAGCGCGCGCAGAAAGATTCCCGACTGGAGCGCCGCCGAGAGAATCTCGACAACCGTCGCATAGCCGTAGCCCTTATACCCGGCAAACAGCTCTCCGATACCGCCAAGAGGCGCAAGCGCCGCCTTCTGACTTCTGATATCCTTCAGAATCTGAACGCTGTCCGTCATCGTGGAACCGTCTCTCGCGATCACCATGCCTTCCGGCGTATCGTGTCCGATACGCGCGTAGTATTCAATCTTTCCGTTCTGGATAATGGAAGTCGCGCAGTCGAGCATGAACGGGAACGGCTCATCCGTCGGCATGCCAAAAGTCAGCGGATTCGTCCCGAGCATGTTCTCCACCCCAAACGTCGGGGCGATGGAAGGTCTCGCGTTTGTACCGGTAATTCCGATCATATTTTCTTTGACGGCCATGGAAGCCCAGTAACCCGCGATTCCGTAATGGGAAGAATTCCGGACGGCCGCCATGCCAAGCCCGTACTTGTGCGCTTTCTCAATACACATCTCCATGGCCTTCCTGCTGGCCACCATACCCATGCCGTCGTTCGCGTCAAGAACCGCCGTGGTCGGCGTCTCTTTCAGAATATCTATTTTTGTCACCGGATTCAGGATGCCGGCCTTGATGCGGTCAATATAGATCGGTTTGAAACGGTTGCAGCCGTGGCTCTCAATACCGCGGCGGTCGCTCTCAAGGAGAACATCTGAACAAAGTCTCGCGTCCTCCTGGGGAACTCCCATTTTCACAAAAACAGCCGTCATAAAATCATCAGCCAGCTTCCATGGCAAAAAAGGTCTCGTCTCTTTTTCCATGTTCTACCTCCATACAATATTTTTTATATTAATATAACATAAAAATTCTTCCATTTCAATCTGTACGAAACAAAATTTTTAATTTGTCCGCAGAACTCCCGCGGATTTACAATTCCTCGACGGAGATCGCGCCGTCTTGCTCCCGTGCCTCCCGGAAAACAGCGGAACGCGGCTTCCATCTCGGAGCCTCAAAAGTCGCGTGAACGCTGACAATGCCGCTCTTGGTGTTTTTGTCCGTGTAAATATTTGTGACCTTTATGTCCGAATCATTCAGCTTCCTGACTGCGGCCCTCATCCTGTCGTCATTTTCAAATTCCATATAGACTTCATAGATACTGGAATGCTGCTCAACATATTTGTCAATAAACTTAAAATACCGGAACACGATCATGATACAGGCCGCCGTCATGATCGCGCCGCTGTAAAATCCGATCCCGACCGCAAGCCCGATGCCCGCGGACGCCCACAGACTGGCCGCCGTCGTAAGCCCGGATACTTCGTGGCGCTGTCCGGTCACCATGATTGTCCCCACGCCGAGGAAACCGACGCCGCTGATAACCTGAGCGCCAAGCCTCGCCGTATCGCCGACTCCGACGCCGTTTGAGTAAAGATGTATGTATTCTCCCGTCATCATAATCAGCGTCGCGCCAAGACAGACGATAATATGCGTCTTGACTCCGGCGACCCTCTTTCTCATCCCTCTGTCAATACCGATAATACAGCTCAGCCCCATCGCCAGAAGCAGACGAAACGCGATGGTAACCACATTCAAATCATGCAGATACGCGTTGATCCTGTCAAATATTATAATTCTCATATCCTTCCTCCTGTAAAATCGAGTAGGAGGCAGCTTTTCCTCCTGCTCGTCTGCGCGGCCCAGGTGCTGCGTCAGCAGCTGGTCTCCATGCCTGGGCCTTCGTATTCCAAAAAGGGGCTGCGCGCCCCTTTTGCATGATTCTGCGCGCAGTCCCGCATAAGAAATAAGAAATGCTGCCTCCTGCTCGATTCTCCTCTTTCAGCCCGGTATTACCTGTCATACAGGTGGCAGACTACATAATGTCCCTCTTCCACTTCCCTCTGCTTCGGCACTTCCTCCTTGCACCGCTGCGTACAGTTCGCGCACCGCGTGTGGAACTTGCAGCCTGACGGCGGATTAGCCGGAGAAGGAATCGACCCTTCCAGAACGATACGGTTCATCCTCGCGTTGGGATCCGGAACCGGAATCGCGGAGAACAGCGCCTTTGTGTAGGGATGCAGCGGATTTTTGAAAATATCCTCTGTCTTCCCATATTCCACAAGATTGCCAAGGTACATGACTCCCACCGTGTCGGAAATATGCTCGACCACGGAGAGATCATGCGAGATAAACAGGTAAGTCAGCTTATACTGCTCCTGCAGGTCTCCGAGCAGATTGATGATCTGCGCCTGGATCGACACATCCAGCGCCGATACCGGCTCGTCACAGACCACAAACTCAGGATTCAGCGCGAGCGCCCGCGCGATGCAGATACGCTGGCGCTGTCCGCCCGAGAACTCATGCGGATAGCGGTCCTTGTGGAACGGCTGAAGCCCGCAGTTGTCCATGACCTGATCGATATAATCGTTAAATTCAGCTTTCGAAACAAGACCGTGCTCTCTTACCGCCTCCCCGATGATCTCCCCCACCGGAAGGCGCGGGGAAAGGCTTGAGAAAGGATCCTGAAAGATGATCTGCATCTTCGTGCGCAGAGAGCGCATCTCCTTCGGCGAGAGGTCATAGACCTCCTGTCCGTTAAACAGCACCTGCCCGCCGGTCTTTTCTCCCGACAGCCGCAGGATCGTCCGGCCCGTCGTCGTCTTGCCGCAGCCCGATTCACCGACAAGTCCCATCGTCGTGCCCCGCTTCAGATTGAACGTAACGCCGTCCACCGCTTTCACCTGCGCGATCGTCCGGGACATCATGCCGCCTTTGATCGGAAAATATTTTTTAAGTTCATTGACCATCAGTATGTACTGCGGATCATACACAACCGGCGTAAAACCGCTGTCGTTAAGCTCCGCCCCGCTGGTTTTTCTGCTCATCAGGCGTCCCCTCCTTTCACGCTTTTGGCTCCGCCCTGCTCCCGGGACAGAAATTCCGCCGCCGGTCCGTCAGATGGGCGCGCTCCCCCTGGCAGATCATAATATCTGTAGCAGGACACTTTATGCGTAGCGGACAGGCTGATCTCTCCCGGATAATCTCCCGAACAGCGGCCCACGCACATCTCGCACCGGTCCTTGAAATAGCAGTAGTCCGGCATATTGATCGGATTCGGCACTTTTCCGGGAATCGAGTAAAGCTTGTCCACCTGTTTCCCGACCACAGGCTTTGACGCCATCAGACCGATCGTGTACGGATGAGCCGGGTGGTAAAAAATATCTTCCGCCGTGCCCTTCTCCACAATGCGGCCCGCGTACATAACCACGACATAATCGGCCATCTCAGCGATGACGCCGAGATCGTGCGTGATAAACATGATGGAGGAATTGATCTTATCTTTCAGGCTGCGCAGCAGATCAAGCACCTGCGCCTGAATCGTCACGTCGAGCGCCGTCGTCGGCTCGTCGGCAATGATG
>CANQEC010000198.1 GCA_947594335.1 uncultured Lachnospiraceae bacterium | reverse complement strand
TTTTCCTTCTGTTCCGGGATTACCGGCAGAAAAACGCAAAGCGCTTCGCGCCTCTGGCCCCGCGGGTTCACAGTAAAAGAGCTGCCTGCCGACAGCTCCTCTTACCATAATTTCCTTTTTTAAGAATCGGACAGAAGAGGGTTCTCCCCTGTCCGCCGCGCACCCGCCTGCTGCACCGGCAGATCGCTTCCGCCTGCCAGTCTGCGCACAGAAAATCCCGGAACATCACAACGACATTCCGGGACGGATAAACTGTTATACCCGCGGTGCCACCCGCATTGCAGACACCTTCGTCTGCCTCTCTTATGCACTTAACGCGCGCCCACGTACTGCCCTACCTCCCGGCTCATGGCCCGGGCATCGAACAGTCAGCTCCGGAGTGTTCCCTGACGCTTCCCTCGCTCCATCGGCACTCTCAGTCGGTGATGCCGAATTCCTGTCAAGCTCCGTAAAGCAGAGTCTCCTTCACCGCCTTTTTAATGGAGTTATCCTAACACACTTTTCCCCGGCGCGCAAGGTTAAATTTTTATTTTTCTTTTTAAATTTTCTTTTCCGAAACGGTTGTAACTTAAGAATCTTCTGCTATAATAGTTTCAGTAACAGGTCCGGCGGGACGTTTTGCCGGGCAAATGCATAAACGACGGAGGAATCTACTACAATGAGTAAACTGATCATTCCTGAGGACTATACATCAACGCTCTCTCTGTATGAGACTCAGGTCGCAATCAAAACAGTGAAGGATTTTTTTCAGAAAACCCTGTCCGAGCAGCTGAATCTGCTGCGTGTCTCATCCCCGCTTTTTGTCGATCCGATGACCGGCATGAATGACAACCTGAACGGAGTGGAACGTCCCGTCAAATTCGGGATCAAGGAACAGGACGAGGCGGAGGCCGAGATCGTGCAGTCGCTCGCCAAATGGAAGCGCTATGCCCTGAAAGAATACGGTTTCTCGCACTGGGAAGGCCTTTACACCGATATGAACGCCATCCGGCGCGACGAGGAGACGGACAACATCCATTCCATCTATGTGGACCAGTGGGACTGGGAGAAAATCATCCGCAGGGACGAGCGCAATCTCGATACCCTGAAAAAGATCGTGCGTTCTGTATACAAGGCATTGAAAAAAACTGAAAAATACATGTCCATCCAGTACGAATACATTGAGGAGATCCTGCCAAGGGAAATCTTCTTCATCACATCGCAGGAGCTCGAGGATCTGTATCCCGACAAGACACCGCGCGAGCGCGAATACATACTTACCAAAGAAAAAGGAGCCCTCTGCGTCATGCAGATCGGGGATGTGCTCGCCTCCGGCGAAAAGCACGACGGCCGCGCTCCGGACTACGATGACTGGGCGCTGAACGCCGACATTCTCGTCTACTATCCGGTGCTTGACATCGCGCTTGAGCTGTCCTCGATGGGAATCCGCGTGGACGCCGAGTCCCTTGCGCGCCAGTTAAAGCTTGCGGGCTGCGAAGAGCGCGCACAGCTTCCGTTCCAGAGGGCGATCCTTGACGGAGAGCTTCCGTATACAGTAGGCGGCGGCATCGGCCAGTCCCGTATCTGTATGTTCTATCTCCGCAAGGCCCATATCGGAGAAGTGCAGTGTTCCCTGTGGCCAAAGGAGATGCTCGAGGAGACGGCGGCGCACGGAATTCAGCTGCTGTAAATTTTTTGCATCATGCCCGTTTTGCGGGTATTACATAAAGGAAAGCCGCTGGCTCCGTGCTTTCAGCACGGAGCCAGCGGCTTTCCTACACAAAATAAATTTTGCAATAGTTCTTTTTCCTACAGTTCTTTAATCCTCTCCAGCGCCGCCAGCGTATTCTCGTACGTTCCGAACGCCGTCAAACGGAAATATCCTTCTCCGCTCGGTCCAAAGCCCGATCCCGGCGTACCCACGACATTCGCCTTCTCAAGCAGCTGATCAAAGAACTGCCAGGATGTCATTCCGTTCGGAGTCTTCAGCCAGATATACGGCGCGTTCACGCCGCCCGAAACCGTGTAGCCCATCGCGGCGAGTCCTTCTTTGATCGTCTTTGCGTTTCTCATATAGTAGCCTACCTGCTCAGCAAGCTGTTTTTTGCCTTCCGCGGAGTAGACCGCCTCCCCCGCCTTCTGTACGATATAAGGAGCTCCGTTGTATTTCGTGCCGTGACGTCTCGCCCAGAGAGAATGCAGCATCACATCGCCGCTCTTCAAATCCTTCGGGATCACCGTGTAGCCCAGACGCGTTCCTGTAAAGCCGGCGTTCTTCGAGAAGGATTTCAGCTCGATCGCACAGGTTCTGGCCCCTTCGCACTCATAGATGGAGTGCGGCACATTGCTCTCGGAGATATAAGCCTCATACGCCGCGTCATAGATAATCACAGCGCCGACTTTGTTCGCGTAGTCCACCCAGACCTGAAGCTGATCCTTTGTGATCGTGGAGCCGGTCGGGTTGTTCGGGAAACACAGATAGATCAGATCCGGCGTCTCCTTCGGAAGCTCCGGCGCAAAATTATTTGCGGCCGTACAGGGCATATAGATCACATCACTCCAAACCTCTGTCTTCGGATCGTATGTGCCTGTCCTGCCCGCCATGACATTCGTGTCAACATAGACCGGATAGACCGGGTCACAGACCGCGATCCGGTTATCCACGCTGAAGATCTCCTGGATATTTCCGGAATCACACTTTGCGCCGTCCGAGACAAAGATCTCATCCGCCGCGATCTCGCAGCCTCTGTCCGCATAGTCATTCTTTGCGATCGCGCTGCGCAGAAATTCGTAACCGAGATCCGGAGCGTACCCGTGGAATGTCTCGGCATGGGCCATCTCGTCAACCGCGCTGTGGAGCGCTTCGATGATCGCCGGAGCCAGCGGCTGCGTCACATCGCCGATTCCGAGGCTGATCACGGATTTTTCCGGGTTTGCCTCCTTATATTCACGCACCTTGCGCCCGATCGTCGAAAACAGATAGCTGCCCGGCAGCTTCAAATAATTGTCGTTTACCTTAAACATGCAAGTATCCTCCCTGATATCTTTTCCCACGCGGCCTCAGATCTCAATTTCCCCGTCAAAAACCGTTTCCGCAGGACCGGTCATAAACACCGTATTTTTTTCCTCATCCCAGCATATCCGCAGGTTTCCGCCCCGCAGCTTTACCGTCACTTCTCTCTCGGTCCATCCATTCAGGATGCAGGCGACCGCCGTCGCGCAGGCTCCTGTTCCGCAGGCCCAGGTTTCCCCCGCGCCGCGCTCCCAGACGCGGACCTTCACCGTATTCCGGTCGATCACCTGAATAAACTCTGTATTTATCCGGTCAGGAAACAGTTTGAAATGTTCAAACAGCGGCCCGAGCTTCTCAATCTCAAGCCCGTCCACATCTTCCACCGGAACAACGCAGTGCGGATTGCCCATCGACACGCATGTGACACAGTAGAGAGTCCCGTCAATGATGACCTCCTGATCGACCAGCCTGTCTTTCTTCGATATCACCGGTATCTTCTCGGGTTCCAGAATCGGCGCACCCATATCCACCTTTACAAGAGACACTTTTTTGTCTTCCACCGTCAGCTTCAGATGCTTGATGCCGCTCTTTGTCTCAACGCTGATCTCCGTCTTATCCGTCAGGCCGTAATCATACACATACTTTGCGACGCACCGGATCCCGTTTCCGCACATAGCTCCCTGGGATCCGTCCGCATTGTACATGTCCATCTGAAAATCCGCGGCCTCGGACGGCTTAATCAGAATCAGTCCGTCCGAACCGATTCCGAAATGGCGGTCGCTGATCCTGGCCGCCACAGTTCCCGGATCATCCACCGTCTCCCGAAAGCAGTTCACATACACATAATCATTTCCAATTCCCTGCATTTTTGTAAATTTCACAAATACAGCCTCCCTGCTTTTAGAATCATTCTGTAAAATGGCGCTTTAACCGCGTAAATCATACATCATTCCTCTGTGCAGGTCAATTAAAACTTTTTCCGTTCCTTCATTCTTTACAAAAAACCGTTTCTGTTCACTCTTCCATCAGCGCAAACAGCATCTGCGCCGTCTCCACCAGATTTGTTCCGCTGTCCATGCTGGTCTTCTGCAGATACCGGTGCGCTTCCTCCTCAGTCATATTATTGCGCGTCATCAGCAGCTGCTTGGCATCTTCGATCAGCTTCCTGTCCGCCTCGCTGCGCTTCGCGGGTTCCATGCGCTTCCTCTTTCTGCGGCGTTCCTGCTGCTCTATCAGCATGTCGAGCGTATTTACAAGATCCGCAGCCTTCAGGGGCATCGTCACGCTGATAACCCCCTCGCAGACTCCCTCTCCGATCACGCGCTGCGAAGCGAGAAGCAGCATGTCAAAAGACGGGGGAAGATTTTCATATAATTCCTCGTACAGCATGTCCGGATATTTGTAGCCACACACGATCACCCCTGAACTCAGACGGTCCACGGCATTGAGAGCCTGCAGTCCGCTTGTGCAGACAGCGCTCACCGAATACCCTTTTCTGACCAGGAGATTTCTGATGCTTCTGGCGTCATCAGGTTTTGGAAATACCACCACTACATTCGCCATCCTGTCCTCCTGTTCTGCCTTCTGCCGCACCTTCGCGGCAGTCACCCTGGATGTCTCAATCTGTCTGTAATGCAGAACTTTCAGATTTTTGCGAGATAATGGTCAATCTCCCAGTTCGTCACATAGGAGCTGTACTCAAACCATTCCTTCTTTTTTGCCCTGATATAATATCTGGAGAGATGTTCGCCAAGCACTCCCCTGATAAATTCATCCTGCTCCAGTCCCTGTACCGCCTCAAAAAGATTTCCGGGGAGATACTCAATTCCCGCGGCTCTGCGCTCTTTTTCCGTCATGCGGTAAATATTCATGTCCGTGCTCTCCGGCGGGGCGATCTTATTCCTGATTCCGTCAAGCCCGGCTGCCAGGCACACTGCGATCGCCAGATACGGATTGACCGCCGAGTCGGGACTGCGCAGCTCGATCCTCTGGTTTTCCCCCGTCACCGCCGGAATGCGGATGAGCGAACTGCGGTTCTTCACCGACCACGCGATATAAACCGGGGCCTCAAACCCGGGCACGAGTCTTTTA
>CANQEC010000197.1 GCA_947594335.1 uncultured Lachnospiraceae bacterium | reverse complement strand
GGTAATGAGTGTTGAAAAAAAGAGCAGATGTTATGAAGCGGATGAGATCTACCGGTATTATGCGGAAAAAGATTCGGCGTATATTGTGATAGATCCGGAAAACTATTCTCTGGTTCAGCCTTATACCGCATATAATGAAGAGACGGAACGCGACGAAACCTATATAGATATAAAAGCCGGGAAGAAGTATATGGCGTTTAATATTCAAAGCAATAATTCGGGATCTTCAGAGAAGCATTCCTCCAGGAAGGACGCGCTGCGCATAGGCTACGGTTATTATGTGGGGACATATGGGCTTGAAAAGAACTGGATGAAGGCGGCGGAATGGTTTATGCAGTCTGATAATCCAAAAGCGGCGTACTATCTGGGAGTGATTTTTCTGAAGGATCCGCTGCTTTGTGAGGCGGGGCTTGCGCGGGAATATCTTGAGAGCGCGGCGGAGAAAGGCATTGTCTATGCCGAAAAACTGCTGACGTCCATGGATGAACAGGCCTGAAACTGCGGAGGGAGATTTCCCTGCGGAGATTCCGGAGAAAGTATGAAGAAGACAGAGATCTGCGGCGCAGCTGGGAGCGGGAAAAGGAGAATGTGGCGCATCAAAGAAGCGGTTCATAAAATAACAGTAGAATTTCTTTGCTCTTTATAGTACAATAAATGGGCGAAAATGTGCGAGGAGGTAGTACAGATGGCAAGAAGAGGCGGTTTTCCGGGCGGGATGCCGGGGAATATGAATAATCTGATGAAACAGGCGCAGAAGATGCAAAAGCAGATGGAGGAGAATCAGAAAGCGCTTGAGGAGAAGGAATTTACGGCGTCGGCAGGCGGCGGAGCGGTAGAAGTCACAATTTCCGGAAAAAAAGAAGTCACGAAAGTGAAGCTTTCGGAGGAGGTTGTGGATCCGGATGATATTGAGATGCTGGAGGATCTGATCGTGGCGGCGACAAACGAAGCGCTCCGCAAGGTAGAGGCGGAGGCGGCTTCCGTGATGTCGAAGCTGACCGGAGGTCTTGGAGGCGGTCTTGGAGGATTCGGATTCTGACGGAAGGCTGCGGCTGAGAAAATTCAGAGGCAGAAGGCCCGGCAGATTCGGGATGAGAGAATTTTTGGGACTGGGAGGATTCGGGTTCTGATGGATTACTATGGAAGTCAGATGTCAAAGCTGATCGAGCAGCTGTCACTGCTCCCCGGTATCGGGACAAAGACAGCGCAGAGACTGGCCTTTCACATTATCCGCATGCCAAAGGAGCGTGTGGAGCAGCTGGCCGCGGCGATGCTGAACGCGCGCAGCAATATCCGTTACTGCCGCGAGTGCTGCACACTGACAGATCAGGAGCTTTGTCCGATCTGCAGCAGTCCCACGCGGGATAAGAGGACGATCATGGTCGTGGAGAATACGCGTGATCTGGCGGCATATGAAAAGACCGGCAAGTATGAAGGCGTGTATCATGTTCTGCATGGAGCAATCTCCCCGATGCTGGGGATCGGTCCGGCGGATATCAGGCTCAAAGAGCTGATGCAGCGGCTTCAGGGGGATGTCGGAGAGGTCATTATCGCGACAAATTCTAGCCTGGAGGGAGAGACGACAGCGATGTATATCAGCCGGCTGATCAAACCGACCGGTATCAAAGTGACCCGGATCGCGAGCGGCGTACCGGTAGGGGGAGATCTGGAGTATATAGATGAAGTGACTTTGCTTCGCGCACTGGAAGGGCGTGTTGAATTGTAGACATGCCGCGTGGAAAGGTCTGTGATTTCAGATTCTTCAGACTCGCCGGTGGAATCCAAAATGAGCGTATGGAAGAAAGTCTGCAATATTGATCTCCTGCGATAATTGATGAAGCTGGGACTTTCCAGGCCGAAAATTACCGCATTTCAGTATTTGACAAGAGTCGGAGATCATCGTATAATATGCTTAACAAGACAGCCGGTAAGGAAGGTCGCAGCTTCCCGTTCCGGCGAAATAAACAGTTGTAAAGCCGTTTATCTTACCAGGGACAGAGCGGCTTTACTTATTTTTCAGATTCAGAATCGAGACGATTAGCAAACCCAAGGTCAGTAAAATCATAAATTCCTCATATGTACTCATAAGCATTCTCCTTTCCGCAAGACTCGGAACGGGAGAGGGCCGCCCCACCGGCTGCCCGGTGAAACATATTATATTGTCAGAGTGCGGTAGATCATCAGGGACATTTGTCCGGGAGCATAGAGCGAGACCGCCAGGGCTATTCACAGCAGCGCTGCGTCTGTGGATTGAGTATGCAGATATCTCACTGATCCGGCGTTCACCAGCCGATAATTCGTCTGAATGCGACCCGGCGTTTCAAGGAGTCCTTTTTGATATATGCCAAAATTTTAGTATTTGACAAGAGTCAGAGATCATCGTATAATATGTTTAACAGGACAGCCGGAAGGTGACTGCATCTCACCCACTCTGGCGAAAATATTAAGCTATAGGCCGTTTACTTTCTCAGGGTAGGACGGCCTATTTTTTATGTGTCAGATTCAGAATGGCTACAATCAGTAAAGCTATGCTTACAATCAAGCTTAATTCTTCGTATGTACTCATAATTACCACCCCTCTCTGTAGGACTCAGAGTGGGCGGAAGCACGTCCCCCGGCTGCCCGGTGAAGCATATTATATTGTCAGAGTGCGGAAAGCTGCCAGGGGCAGGATCAGATATCCAACTTTGAAAAATCTATGGAGAAATCGTCGTAAATACTGACGGGTACGGAATCCGAAAAAGAATATTCTTCCATGTCTTCCAGTTCTTCTCCCATAAAAATCCATGCAGTGATCTTTTCTTTATCCGGATCCACGATCCAGTACAGCCGGACTCCTGCAGAACGGTATTTAAACAGTTTTATGGCGTAATCCATCTGCCGGCTGGAAGGGGACACGATCTCAATGATCCAGTCAGGAGCGCCGTTGCAGCCTCTGTCATCCAGCTTATCCGGGTCGCAGATCACGGAGATGTCCGGTTCGACATAGGTCCGGTCGTCCGCGTTCAGAAAAACGGCAAAGGGGGCAGGGTAGATCTTACAAAGGCCTCCCTTGCGGTCGATATAATTGGCGATTAACTGGCAGAATTTAAGTAATAGTTCCTGATGCCGCCGAAACGGCGGAGCCATATAATAAAGCTGTCCATCAATAAGTTCCGCCCTGGTTCCTTCCGGCAGGTTATAAATGTCTTCTGTGGTGAAAAGTTTTTCCTGCGCTGATGCCATGTGCTGTACTCCTTTCTGGTGATGTAAATTTATCCGTAAAACAAGAAAAAACCTTGATCTCTCAAGGTTTCTTCTCCGAGCTGATGACGGGAATCGGACCCGTGACCTCCTCACTACCAATGAGGTGCGCTACCGACTGTGCCACATCAGCATGTAACATAACTGCTACGTTTAGGTATTCTAACACACTTCGGCAGTGGTGTCAAATATAAATTTCCTTAAAACTGAAATTTTTATCGGAAACCGGAGGATTGCGGCAGCAGGCGGATCTGAAGAGATATCGTGCCTGCTGTTTCGCCTGCCGTCCGACTCCGAAGAGATATTGTGCCTGCTGTTTCGCCTGCCGCCCGGATTCGAAGAGATGTCGTGCCTGCCGTTTTGCCCGCTGCCCGGATTTGAGGGGACATCGCATCTACTGTTCCATCTGCCGTCCCATAAATCCGGCCGCACATTTTGCAAGTACCTGCTCGGTTTCCCCCATTTTCCGGCTGCTGTCTTTGCTGCGCAGAATGACGGAACCGATGACATCGCCCTCGCAGAGAATCGGGCTGATCACCTGCGGCAGATCATTGTCCATATCGTCGTTTGTGATGTGAATGTGGTGCTTGCTCTGCGCGTCGGCCAGGATATGCTCGCGTTCGTTCATGACTTCTTCCAGTTCGCCTGTCACGGGCGCGCCGATTGTTTCTTTGCGGATTCCGCCGGCTGCGGCCACTACCTGATCGCGGTCGGTAATATAAACGCCGTGACCGGAGGCGGAGGCAAGCGCTTCCGCGTACTCACGGGCAAAGCTTCCAAGTTCTCCGATCGGCGAGTATTTTTTCAGTATAATCTCACCTTCACGGTCAGTAAATATTTCAAGAGGGTCGGCCTCGCGGATACGCAGCGTCCGGCGTATCTCTTTCGGGATAACGACGCGGCCCAGATCGTCGATTCTTCTCACAATTCCAGTTGCTTTCATATCGATTCCTCCATGATACTGTTGACATTTATCGGATGTATGCCGCGATCCGGAGTCTTCTGTCCGGAATATCCGGACCGCGGCGTGTAATTCATCTGATTCTAGTATCTGTCAAAGGAGAAATTTTATACATATACTAATACATCGCTTCCTGGCTGAGCTGGTCGAGCATGCTTCCCTTGATCCGGAACAGGCGGTCGGAGAGATCCACGTAAACCTCGTGCGGATTGGCAAAGCGCTTTGTCTCTTCCCAGAGGGTATCCTTCTCGCGGATGGAGTAATTGCGGATTTCCATGACGGAGGGAGAAGTGTAGACGCACTCACCCTTCAGGAATACAGGCACGAGCAGATTGCGCAACGTGTAGGTTCCGCCTTTGATCCGGGTTTTCTTCCAGGTCTCGATCGAGTCGAAGATGATCAGGTCTTTCGATTCGTCGTAGTCCTCGTCCTCAAGGCAGATCAGATCGGCGCGGATCTTGTTGGTTTCCTTGTCGTAAATGCGCAGGATCTTTTTGTTGCCCGGATTTGTGACTTTTTCTGTGTTTTCGGAGAGCTTGATCTTTGGAATAAATTCTCCTGTTTCCTCATCAAGCACAGCCGCAAGCTTGTACACGCCGCCGAAGGCAGGGCAGTCCTTGGATGTAATCATATTGGTTCCGACGCCCCATGACGTGATTGCGGCTCCCTGCAGTTTCAGGCTGTTGATCAGATATTCGTCGAGATCGCTGGAAGCGGAGATGATGGCGTCCGTAAAACCAGCCGCGTCGAGCATTGCCCTGGCCTTTTTTGACATGTAGGCAAGGTCTCCGCTGTCGAGACGGATCCCGTAATTTTTCAGTTCAATGCCGCTCTCGCGCATCTCGGTAAATACGCGGATAGCGTTCGGGACGCCTGAGCGAAGCGTATCATATGTATCGAC
>CANQEC010000196.1 GCA_947594335.1 uncultured Lachnospiraceae bacterium | reverse complement strand
TGGACTGCGACGGGACAAAGGCAGGGTATGACCTTGAGCTGACGAGGACGATCGCGGAACGTGTGTCGATCCCGGTGATCGCTTCAGGGGGCGCGGGAACAATGGAGCATTTTTATGACGCGCTGACAGAGGGAAAAGCGGACGCGGCGCTTGCCGCATCGTTATTCCATTATAAGGAGCTGGAGATCAGACAGGTGAAAACGTATCTGCGGGAACGCGGGGTGTCGGTACGACTGTAAAGGCGCCCGCGCCAAAGATCAGGAAGAACAGAAGCTAAACGAAACGGAGGGAAAGGATAATGCCGCCAATTTCAAATGACTGGCTTGTTCCGCTCAAACCAGAGTTCGGAAAGCCGTATTACGCGAAACTGTATAAAATAGTAAACGAGGAATATCAGTCGCGGGTAATTTATCCGCCGGCGGACGATATTTTTAACGCATTCGCGTTTACTCCGCTGGCAGAAGTGAAGGCAGTGATTCTCGGGCAGGATCCCTATCACGAGCCGGGGCAGGCGCACGGGCTTTGCTTTTCGGTGAAGCCGGACGTGGAGATTCCGCCGTCGCTTGTGAATATATACAAAGAGCTTCATGAGGACTGCGGCTGCAAAATACCGAATAACGGGTATCTGACAAAATGGGCGAAGCAGGGAGTTTTGCTTTTGAATACGGTTTTGACAGTCCGTGCGCATCAGGCAAATTCCCATCGGGGGATCGGCTGGGAGGAATTTACGAACGCTGCGATCCGTATTCTCAATGAGCAGGACCGCCCGATCGTGTTTATTCTCTGGGGAAAACCGGCGCAGATGAAAAAGTCGATGCTTAACAATCCGAAGCATCTGATTCTTGAGGCGCCGCATCCAAGCCCTCTGTCGGCATACCGCGGATTTTTCGGAAGCCGGCCGTTTTCAAGGACGAACAAGTTTCTTATGCAGAATGGACTGGAACCGATTGACTGGCAGATTGAAGATGTATAAGGAATCTATAACTGGGAGATGAAATTATGAGCGGACAGGTAAAAAATTTTCTGAAACGGAAAAATATCATATTGTCAGCCAGCCGTTACGGAATCGACGCGCTGGGTGCAATGGCGCAGGGTTTATTTGCATCCCTGCTGATCGGAACGATTTTAAGTACACTGGGAGAGCAGGCCAAAATCGCTGTTCTTGTGGAGATTGGCCAGTATGCCAAGGATGTTACCGGGCCTGCGATGGCTGTCGCGATCGGCTACGCGCTTGGGGCGCCGCAGCTGGTGCTGTTTTCCCTGATTGCGGTGGGAAGCGCGGCAAATAAACTCGGCGGAGCCGGAGGACCGCTGGCGGTCTATGTGGTGGCGATCATCGCCTGTGAGTGCGGAAAAGTTGTTTCAAAGGAGACAAAGATTGACATTATTGTGACACCGAGTGTGACGATTGCCATTGGCGTTCTGTTTTCGATGGCGTTTGCGCCGGCAATCGGAGCCGCCGCAAGCTCGGTTGGAAACGCGATCATGTGGGCGACGGATCTCCAGCCGTTCTTCATGGGAATTCTGGTTTCCGTGATCGTCGGCATTGCGCTGACACTCCCGATCAGCAGCGCGGCAATCTGCGCTGCTCTCGGACTGACCGGCCTGGCCGGAGGCGCTGCCGTTGCGGGCTGCTGCGCCCAGATGATCGGCTTTGCGGTCATGAGCTTTAAGGAAAACAAATGGGGCGGATTTTTCGCACAGGGAATCGGAACTTCGATGCTTCAGATGACAAATATCATCCGTAATCCGAGAATCTGGATCCCGCCGACAGTCGCCTCTGCGATTACCGGACCGATCGCGACCTGTGTGTTCCGGATGCAGATGAACGGGGCAGCCGTATCTTCGGGAATGGGAACCTGCGGGCTTGTCGGACAGATCGGCGTCTATACCGGATGGGTCAGCGATGTGGCAAGCGGGGCGAAAGCGGCGATCACGCCCTGGGACTGGGCAGGTCTGATCCTGATCTGTTTCGTGCTTCCGGCGGTGCTGACACAGCTGATCGCTCTGCCTCTGCGGAAGATGGGATGGATCAAAGAAAATGATCTGAAGCTGGATCTGTAATCATAGAAAAAGAAAGTGCAGGATTGTTTCCAAAATGGACCTTAAGGCCCCTCTTTTGGAAATACCCTGCACTTTCTTTATGCACAGACCCGCGGCAGGGAGCTCAGAGCTCCCCTGCAGGCATGGATTCATTTACGGCTGCCTGGACGTTGGTTTTATCCAGATTCTTCACTGCGGTTGAGAGCATCAGCTTAATCCGGTTAAGCTGATTGACCTCGCTCGCCCCGGGATCATAGTCGATCGCGACAATGTTTGAAAACGGATACTGGCGGCGCAGCTCCTTGATGACGCCTTTTCCGACGACATGGTTCGGCAGACAGGCAAATGGCTGCGTACACACGATATTGCCGACGCCGGAATGGATCAGCTCAAGCATCTCGCCGGTCAGGAACCAGCCTTCGCCGGTCTGATTGCCCAGGGAGACAATGTCCTTTGCCATGGCGCCAAGCCGGTCAATGTGGGACGGCGGATCAAAATGCACGCTTTTCGAGAATTCTTCCGCTGCCGTCTGACGCAGTTTTTCCAGCACATGAATCCCAAAGTTGGCGATCGTGGCGGAACTTTTTTTAGTTCCGAGATAGCTGGATTTGAAATTCTGGTTGTAAAAACAGTAGAGCAGGAAATCCATCAGGTCGGGTACAACCGCCTCCGCCCCTTCCGATTCGAGGAGATCCACCAGGTGGTTGTTTGCGGCCGGAAGAAATTTCACAAGAATCTCTCCGACGATGCCGACGCGCGGCTTTTTCTCGTCTGTGATCGGCAGCGTGTCAAAATCATGGATGATCGCCCGGCACATCTGCTTAAATTCCCCGTAGGAAGGTTTCCCGGCAACGAATCTGCAGCACTGTTCCTCCCATGTATGGAACAGTCTGTTGGCGGAACCGGGCACCTTTTCGTAAGGCCTCATCCGATACAGACAGCGCATGAATATATCTCCGAAGACGAGGGCGAACATGCCGCGTTTTGCCATCTGGAAACTGAGTGTAAAACCGGGATTTTTCTCAAGTCCGCTCAGGTTCAGAGAAATTACCGGGACCTGTTCCATCCCCGCCTTGCGGAGCGCGCGCCGGATAAAGCCGACATAGTTGGAAGCGCGGCAGCCGCCGCCGGTCTGCGTCATGATCACGGCAGTATGATTGAGATCATAGCGCCCGGAGAGAAGCGCGTCCATAACCTGCCCGATGACGATCAGGGAAGGATAGCAGGCGTCGTTATTTACATATTTCAGGCCGACATCGACAGCCTGACGGTTGTCGTTCGGCAGAACTTCAATATGATAGCCGGAGGCGTTCATCGCCGCCTGCAGTACCTTAAAATGGATCGGCGACATCTGCGGGCAGAGAATTGTGTAGTTTTTGCGCATCTCTTTTGTGAAAAGCACACGTTCGATATTGGCCGGGCGGATAATCCGCGCGGAACCCTCGTTTTTCTCGCGCACGCGTATGGCGGCGATCAGCGAGCGGATACGGATGCGCGCCGCTCCGAGATTGTTTACCTCATCAATCTTCAGGCAGGTGTAAATCTTGCCTGACTGACTCAGGATATCGCTGACCGCGTCGGTTGTCACGGCGTCCAGTCCGCAGCCGAAGGAATTGAGCTGGATCAGATCCAGATCATTGCGCGTCTTGACATAATTTGCGGCGCCGTACAGCCTGCTGTGATACATCCACTGATCCATGACGATCAGCGGACGCTCGACAGGATTAAGCTGCGAGATGGAATCCTCCGTCAGCACGGCGAGACCGTAGGAATTGATCAGTTCAGGAATGCCGTGATTGATTTCCGAGTCAATGTGGTACGGCCTGCCGGCGAGCACGATACCGTGTCTTCCGGTTTCCTCGAGATAGCGCAGAGTCTCCTGCCCCTTCTCATACATGGCC
Organism: uncultured Lachnospiraceae bacterium; assembly: GCA_947594335.1. Lineage (GTDB taxonomy): Bacteria > Bacillota > Clostridia > Lachnospirales > Lachnospiraceae > Choladousia. The sequence continues at coordinate 1,165 of CANQEC010000196.1, read as the reverse complement.
CGGCGCGTCCCGGCCATCTCTTCCCAGCCGGCTTTTGCGGCCTGCTCGACTTCGTCGGCCGGAATGTCGCTGAAACATTCTTTCAGGCGGTTTGTCACAGTCTCAAGATTTGTGAATGCGATAAACGGATTCTCAAACCGTACGTTTTCTGTCCGCAGAGATTCCACGTTGTTTTTGATGTTCTCCGCGTATGAGGTGACGATCGGACAGTTGTAATGGTTCGGCGCCTCGTCAAACTCCGTGCGTTCATAAGGAATGCACGGATAGAAGATATACTTGATGCCCTTGCGGATCAGCCACTCGATGTGGCCGTGCGCGAGCTTGGCCGGGTAACATTCCGATTCGCTTGGAATGGATTCGATTCCGAGCTCGTAGATTTTCCGGGTAGAAGCGGGGGAGAGGATGACCCGGTATTTCAGTTCGGTAAAGAACCGGAACCAGAACGGGTAATTCTCATACATGTTCAGCACGCGCGGAATCCCGACGATGCCGCGGATGGCCTCGTCTTCAGGGAGGGGCTCATACGAAAACAGCAGTTTGTTTTTAAATTCAAACAGGTTCGGAATTTTTTCTTTGTTGCGCTCTTTGCCGATGCCGCGCTCGCAGCGGTTCCCGCTGACAAACTGCCGCCCGCCGGAAAAACGGTTGATCGTAAGACGGCACTGGTTTGTGCAGCCCTTGCATTTTGCCATTGTGGTGGTAAACTGCAGCGCATTGATGCGCTCGATCGAGAGCATGGTGGTGTGAGCACCTTCCTGATAGCGTTCGCGCGCGATCAGCGCCGCGCCGAAAGCGCCCATGATTCCCGCGATATCAGGGCGGATCGCCTCGCAGTTCGCGATTTTTTCAAAGCTGCGCAGGACGGCGTCATTGTAGAAGGTTCCTCCCTGTACGACAATGTGGCGTCCGAGTTCAGAAGCATCGGACACTTTGATTACTTTATATAAAGCATTTTTGATTACGGAATAGGCAAGCCCGGCGGAAATGTCGGAGACCTCCGCCCCCTCTTTCTGAGCCTGCTTGACTTTTGAATTCATAAATACCGTACAGCGCGTACCCAGATCAATCGGATGCTGCGCGAACAGCGCGGCTTTTGCGAAATCCTCCACGGAGTAGTTCAGAGATTTGGCAAAGGTCTCGATGAATGAGCCGCATCCCGAGGAGC
>CANQEC010000195.1 GCA_947594335.1 uncultured Lachnospiraceae bacterium | reverse complement strand
TCCGCCGCGTATTCCAGCATCTCCCTTATCTCTCTCATTCCGCTCCCCGCGGCAAGACGCAGGGCCTCGTAAAGAGGGGTCCGGTGAAATACCATTTCCCGCTCCATATAGCGCAAAAGCTCACAAAATTCTCTCAGAATCATCCACCGCCGCCTCAGCCGGGCTTCCGCCGCCTCGCCGAGAAGACAGCTTGACACAAAGATCAGGGCGATCCCCGCCGTGCGCACTGCCAGCCGCATCCTCTTTCTGCCCGCCTTTCTGTATTCTTTCACCATAACCGTCGCAGACGGTCCATACCCCTCCGGGAACGCTTCCGTTCTCCAGGATAATGTAGCGTTCGAACAAATGCTGCTCCCAGAGCCGCGAAAGCAGAGGCCTGCGCCTGATATCCTCCAGGGAATTTCCATGCGCGGTGGCGAGCAGTCTGCAGCCGCAGCGGATCACGCTCTCGATCGCCTGCCCGTCTTTTTCGCTCCCGATCTCATCAACCGCGATCACCTGCGGCGACATGGAGCGCAGAAGCATCATCATCCCCTCCGCCTTCGCGCAGCAGTCAAGAACATCGGTTCTCAAGCCCAGATCGTTCTGAAGAATCCCGAGAAAAGATCCCCCCAGTTCCGAACGCTCATCCACAACTCCCACGGTCTTCCCCGGAGCATATTCCGATCCGTCCGAAATCTGCCGGATCAGATCGCGCAGAAGCGTCGTCTTTCCGCAGCGCGGCGGGGAAACTATGAGCGTATGACAGACTCTTCCATTGTCAATGATCCAGGGAAGCACCCGGTTTGCGCACCCGCGCACCTGATGCGACAGCCGGACATTCAGAAAAGAAATATGGCGGATACACCGGATTTTTCCGTCTTCCATGACAATCCTTCCTGCCATCCCTATTCTGTGTCCTCCGCTGACCGTGATGTATCCCTGCTTCATCTCCTCATCAAACGCGTACAGAGAATAACCAGAAATGCATTCCAGGGTTCCCCTCAGATCTTCCCTGCTGACAACGTATCCGCTGCGGATCTCCCCGGTAAGCCTTCCTTCCTCAGTCAGAGCATATTCTTTTCCCTCATACAAAACCAGCAGCGGTCTGTCCGCTCTCAGGCGGATCTCCTGCAGCCCGTCCTGACTGAGTCCGCTTTTTTGCAGGATTCCCCGGATATGCGACGAAAAAAACTGCTGGTACGGTTCCTGACGTTCCATAGCCCCACCTCTTAGTTCAGTATATGAGGCTGTCCGATCCAAATATGACTGGATAAAATGCGCGGCCCAGATGCTGCGTCAGCAGCTGGTTTCCATACCTTGGTCTGCGCATAAAAAAAGAGCGGCATCAACTTTTTCATTGACACCGCCCACTAAAATTCTGTGTGCATTGGCCTTTACCTGCCTTTCTGTATTAATATGAAATGTGCGCTTACTTTTTCAATGGTCCGTACCTTCCTCTCTTTTATAATTTCGGAACCCATCATCAAATTTATGTCTTACCTTAAATCAGATGATTTGAACTTACGTTTTCATTGGACTCCCCTCCCGACCTCGTTTTGTTTTATGTCTGCATTATATACCTCTTTTTCCTATTTGTCAATATTTATTTTTAAATATTTTTAATTTTTTTTCGAATCTTAGAATTATATTGATTTTTCTGAAAATTTAGAATATTCCAGCGCCTGTAACACACATATATGGACAGGCGCCGGATCGAAAGCCTTAATTAACGACGATATCTTCCAGACGGCGTTTGGGAACATAATGCACATCATTTTCATCCCGGTAATAAGCGGTCGATTCCGCCGAACCGATCTCCGTCAGAACAACCTGTTCCGCCGGTTTCCCGATTGCCACCACAAGAAGCGGAACCAGATATTCCGCAAGCTCCAGTTCTCTGCTGATCCTCCCGGCCTGAAAACTTCCGATCATACAGCCGCCAAGTCCCATCTCGGACGCCGCGAGCAGCATGGTCTGCGCCGCGATCCCGACATCCCGCTGGAACCGGGCCGTATTGTCCCACACTCTCGTATCCTGGCAGATCACAATAAAAGCAGGCGGATATTTCCCCGGATGCGGCAGTTCCAGCTCCGGAAGCCCTTTTGCCCATTTTGTCAGTTTCTGAATACGGGCAACCGTTTCCTTTTCATACGCCAGATAGTAGCGCAGCGGCTGCAGATTCACGGTCGACGCGGTCAGACGCGCGCAATCCACCAGTTCGAGAAGCTCCTCTCTTGTGACCGCCCTGCTCTCGTCATATCCGCGGTAACTGCGGTTTGCCTTTACAAGTTCTTTCACTTTCATCGTACTTCCTCCATTTTATATCTGTCGCAGTCCGTCCCGAACCCCGGTTTTCTGGTCCGCTCACATCTTCCGCAGCCCGTCTCAGCCGATCTTTGATCCGCGGACTGTTCCTAATTTTCTGCGGCCCGCTCCGATACCCCGGTTTTCCGGTTCGCTCACATCTTCCGCAGCCCCTCTCAGCCGATCTTTGATCCGCGGACTGTTCCTATTTTCCGCAGCCCGCTCAGATACCCCGGTTTTCCGGTCCGCGAAATCTCAGTTTTCCCAGAGCTTCTCCGGGTACAGTCCGCGCGCCTTCATATCACGGATCGCGGCGACCACTTTCTCCTTATCCTCTTTGTAGGTGACGCCGTACCAGCGGTCCCTTGTCGAAAGCACCCGCACATCGGCCTTTCCTTCTTCCAGCAGTTCATTGACCGCAAACGGAAGGAAAAACTCACATTTCAAAGGATTCTTTTCCAGATTTTCATTGAGAAACGTGACAAAACGATTCAAAAGCTCCCAAAGCAGGCTCCTGGTAAATCCCCACATATTCATGGAGACCGTGCTGCCTTCGGGAATCTGTACCCAGGTCTCTCCTCCGTCCTCCGTGTAAAACGCGCCGCCGTCCCGCTTTTCAATGCGGGTGCGCTCGACGATTCCGGACAGAAATTCTCCCGCCTGATCCGGCCTGCCCTGGGCATTCATGCGCTCGCACACGCCGCGCGCCACGCTTCCCGACTCGGTCAGCGTATTTTCCAGCAGATATCCCGCCATAGCATAATGATATTTCTCATCATCCCGGTGTGTCGTGAGAAATTCGTACATGAGCTCAAACGCATGTCTTCCATAATAATCATCCGCATTGATAACCACAAAGGGCCCGTCGATCAGGGGCGCGCCGCTCAGCACCGCATGTCCTGTTCCAAACGGTTTGGTGCGGCCCTCGGGCAGCTGATATCCGGCAGGCAGCTCCATTTTCTGAAACGCGTACTCTACCTGCACATACTGCTCAATGCGATTCCCGATACGCTCCCGGAAATCCTGGATATTTTCTTCTTTTACAATCAGTATAACCTTCTCAAATCCCGCCTGAACCGCGTCATAGATCGAGAAGTCAATAATCAGATGTCCGTACTCATCCATCGGATCCATCTGTTTCAGTCCTCCATAGCGGCTTCCCATTCCTGCCGCCATGACCACCAGCACCGGCTTTTCCATCAGATCATTCTCCCTTCCGGCGTACTCTGCGCATGGACGCGTGCCTGCATAAACATTCACCGCGCGCCTGTACATCCTCCGTCTCATTATATAAAGCTTCCGGTCATTTTGCAACTGTATGTTGGACGTTTCCCGCTATTGCTTTTTTTCGGTGAAGATTATATAATCTGAATAATAACAGGCACGGCAAACCATTTTCATAACATTTTGTGCCTGAGCGAAGCGAAAGGAATGGATATAATTATGAAGAAAAAAGTTGTTGTAGCGCTCGGGCACAAAGCCCTCGGCACCACCTTTCCGGAGCAGCAGACCGCCGTTAAATTTTCCGCCGGAGTCTTAGCGGATCTTGTCGAGGAAGGCTGCCAGCTCATCATCACGCACAGCAATGCCCCGCAGGTCGGCATGATCCACACCGCCATGAATGAATTCGCAAAATTTCATGAGACGTACGGAGCGCCGATGTCCATCTGCTCCGCAATGAGTCAGGGATATATCGGATACGACATCCAGAACTCCCTGCGCACGGAACTGCTGAAGCGCGGCATTTACAAGACGGTCACAACCGTTATCACCCAGGTTACCGTAGATCCCTATGACGAATCCTTCTATCATCCGATCAAAGTGATCGGAAGATATCTGACGGAGGAAGAGGCGAAAACCGAGGAAAAAAAGGGGAACTATGTCGTCGAAGAGCCGGGAAAGGGCTTCCGGCGCATCGTCGCTTCCCCAAAGCCGCTTGACATCGTGGAGATCGACGCGATCAACACGCTTGTGGACGCCGGGCATATCGTGATCGCCTGCGGGGGCGGCGGGATCCCGGTGCTCAAACAGGGAAGCGTCCTGAAAGGAGCCGGAGCCGTCATCGAAAAAGATCTCGTGAGCGGAAGGCTCGCGGACATGACGAACGCCGACCTCCTTATGATCCTGACCAACGAAGAATTTGTCAACATTCATTACAATACGGACGAGCCCATCCCGCTGGAGCATATGACGCCGGCCGAAGCTCTGTTTCACATCGAAAACAATGAGTTCGGGACAAACAAAATGCTTCCGAAGATCGAGGCCTCCCTGCACTTCGTCTCCCAGAAGCCGGGACGCAGGGCGATCATCACCTCCATCGACAAGGCAAAGGATGCTTATCTCGGAAAGACCGGGACGGTAATCTCCTGATCCGCTCCCCTCGTGCGGCGCGGGCAGTGCGAAAGCTGCACAGAACAGAAAACTCCATGCGCGGCGTAGGTATTGTGAAAGCACAGATGCGAGGCAGTCCTCTGCTTTCTGTCCGCAGACCTGCAGCGCGGACAGGGAGGTTTCGTTAAAATGGCAAAAAAGCGCCGGAATCAGCGCGATAAAACGTCAGATCGACTCTTGCTTTTCCACAAAAAGGTTTCTAAAATACAGTCTGGCAGAAGAAAAGAATACCATATTCTTTTTCATCTGCCAGATTATATTTCAGGGATTCTCCCGCCCTCGCAGGCGGAGAGATGATTAACGTCAGCGGCGGTTCAAAAGAAAACGGCATCCCCGCTGGCATGAAAGGAGCATCTTTCTATGGAAATAGCAGCTGCAGGTCTGCCCAGAGCAGACAGGAGTCATTATCTCTTCAGCAACAGCGACCTTAAAAAACTGATCATTCC
>CANQEC010000194.1 GCA_947594335.1 uncultured Lachnospiraceae bacterium | reverse complement strand
AACACGCCGTCCCGGTTTTTCGCGCAGAACAGCTTTTACACGACGGCGGCGAACCGCATGAGCCGCCACCTGTTCGGAAACGCGGTGACGGACGGGGATGTGGTGCGGCTGTACCTGGAAAACCAGAGGACAAAGTGAGGATGGATGGTTCATCCCTGCTTACGGCTTTGCATCTTTAGGAAAAACGGAAGATACACAGACGGAGGTACGCGAATGAAACAAAATAAATTATCGGGGCGGCGTCTGCTCGTCTCTCTTCTTATCATATTACTGATACCGCTCACGACGCTCTTTGCGGCCAGAACCGCGGGCGGCCGGAGCTATTATCTGGTCAGCGTCCTGATCATTTTCTACACGATGGTTCCTTTCTTTCTGGTGTTTGAGGGACGCAGGCCGCAGGCGAGGGAGCTGGTGATCCTGGCGGTAATGTGCGCAATCGCGGTGTTTTCCCGCGCATTGTTTATCTGGCTTCCTCATTTCAAGCCGATGGTCGCGATCATCATGATCACCGGGATCGCGTTCGGCCCGGAGGCAGGGTTCCTTTCAGGAGCAATCTCCGGTTTCGTGTCGAATTTCCTGTTCGGGCAGGGGCCGCTCACCCCGTGGCAGATGTTTGCCTATGGAATGGGGGGCTTCGTGATCGGACTTTTGTACCGGCTGGGTCTCTTAAAGCGCAGGCCCGTGCCGCTGGCAGCCGCGGGAGCAGTGTGCGTACTCATTGTGGTCGGTCCGCTTCTTGATACGGGTTCCCTGCTTGTCATGGCGGCGGAAGTGACAAAAGAGTCAGCGGCGGCCATTTACCTTTCCGGCCTTCCGGTCAACGTGATCCATGCGGCGGCGACGGCGCTTACGCTGCTGCTGGTGTCAGATCCGATGTTTGAGAAGCTGGACCGCATCCGGATCAAATACGGGATGATGGAGGCGAAGGGATGAAATTTGATTCATACCATCCGGCAGGCAAGGAGGCGAAGGAATGAAATTTGACTCATACCATCCGGCGATCAACTTTGTGTATTTCACTGCGGTGATCGCCATGACGCTGCTGTTCAACCACCCGGTTTTCCTGTGTATTTCCTACGTGTGCGCGTTTGCCTGGTCGGTAAAGCTGAACGGGTGGAAGGGACTGATTTTTGACCTGGTTCTGGTTCCGTGCATCTGTGCGTTCGCGCTTTACTATGCCTCGTACCATCATTTCGGCATCACGAACCTGGCTTCGACATTTATCGGGAACCGGATCACACTGGAGTCGGTCGTGTGGGGCTTCGTGCTGGGAATTTCCTGGGGAAGCGTGCTGATGTGGTTCTCCTGCGTCCACGCGGTTGTGACGAGCGACAAGGTGGTGTACCTGTTCGGGAAGGTGTCGCCGCGGCTCTCGCTGTTCTTATCCATCCTCCTTCGGATGGTGCCGCACATCCGGGAGCGGGCGGGGAAAATCAACACCGCGCAGCAGGCGCTCGGGCGCGGCACGGGACAGGGCAGTATATTTGCCACCTGGACGATGGAGCATCTCGTGGAGACTTCCACCTCCATGAAATGCAGGGGATATCTCCTGCGGGGGCGCACGGCGTACTCGATCTACCGCTTTGATTACCGGGACCGGAGCTTTGTGATCGCCCTGTTTTGCTGTCTGACGGTGATCATGACCGGCGTTCTTTTTGACCAGACGACAATTCTGTACAATCCGGAAATCATATTTAACCGGATAACGCCGCTGTCGGGTGTCTTTTACGCGGCATACGCTGTCTTTTGCCTGATGCCGATGGCGCTGCAGACGGCGGGGGAGTGGAAGTGGAGGCTCGGCATACAGAAAATAGATGAGGGCAGAAAATAAGAGATATAATGCATGGATCCTTGCTGCCCGCAAGGATCCTGCCGGGTGCAGCCTGCCTTTATACGGCAGCCCTCAGGCTGCCGCATTTACAAATGACGCGATATCGTCCAGCACCTGCGCATCCACATGTCCCGCCGTGTCATACTCAGTAACGTCCCGTTTCCCCTGCGTCTCCATCATCAGATGGTTCAGCCCCTTGTACAGATGGAACTGCGCGTTTTCTCTGTCTGCCAGAGTTTCCTGCCACAGCGTGTAATCCTTGTCAGGAAACACCTGAAAATCCGCGTCTCCCTGAAGTACCAGAATCGGCATTTCCACCTCGTCGATAAAATTCATTCCGCAGTATTCCCTGATTGACTGCCAGTAGCATGCCGGCAGTCCCAGCAGGCTCGCGTCCGCCGGCTGTTCTTCCAGCGCATCACTGCGCAGGATCTCCATATCTGCTTCGAGCTGCGCGGTCTGTGTTTCCAGAAGTTCCTGTTCGGATTCCGGCAGGCTGTCCCTGTCTATAGTGGAAAGAAGCTCCTGATTCTGATCATAGCTGAGCTCCCACAGAGGGCGCAGAGATCCCGCCATCGCGATAATGCCGGAAAGCTCCGGATGCTCCGCCGCGATTGCCGGAACGAGCGAACCGCCAAGCGAATGACCCAGCACAAAGATCCTGCTTTTGTCCACTCTTTCTTCCTCCTGCATCAGCGCGACTGCTGCGCTCACGTCGTCCAGGTACTCCCTGCGCAGATTGAGCCCTGATATCTCCATAGCGAGTTCCGGGTAAGTGAAAAAGCGCTTGTCATAGCGCAGAACGGCAATCCCGCGCTGCGCAAGTCCATGCGCAATATCCGCGAAAGGACGATTGTTCCCGATCTGCTCGTCCCGGTTGCTGCTGCCCGAACCCTGCACCAGGATCACCACCGGCGGTTTTTCTGCATCCTCAGGCAGAGTGAGCGTCGCCCCGAGCGGACAGGACGGATCACCGGTTACGGTCATTTCGAATTCCTCATATCCCGCAGAATCCTCTTCATTGATTTCTGCTTCTGCCGCAGAGTCTTTCGGCGCTGCCGGATTTTCTGCCCCGGCAGCTGCTGACTCTTTTGAGTCAATCTGACTTTCGCTGCCGGATGCCTTTTCTGCCGGATTCTCTGCCCCGGCAGTCTCCGGCTCTTGTGTTTTCTGCGCTGCGGCGACAGGTCTCATATACAGTCCGCTGATCTTTTCTTCTTCATCATAGCTGATCTGTATCTGCAGATTGAAGTTTTCAAATTCCTGTGTGACAATGCAGACGCAGCTTCCGGAGACTTCCATGCTCTCGACCGAGACCGTTTCCTTTGGTTTTCCAAGCAGGACTGCAACTGAATCCCAGGAAGCTTTCAGGGCTTCTTCGCTTAAGGCCGCTGCCATGGTCTCGTCAAACTTTTCCGTGACGCTGCCAAAATTTCCCGCCAGCATGTCATCTGCGGTCTGCCGCGCATCTTCTTCTAAATCTTTTGCGTCCGCGGACTTCTGCTCGTTGGTTTTTTCCAGACTTTTTGCATCCGCAAGAACCTGCGCTCCCGTCCCGCCTGATTCATCCGCGCCGGCGGCCAGCGCAAATTGTCCGCTGCAGGCGCATGAAACCGCCAGCAGACAGGCAAGCACGGCGGATCTGTATCGTCTTTTTCTCATAAAATCTCCGTCCTCCTTTACAGCTTTTCTTCTATATTGCAATACCGGATTTTCGGTGTCAAGCCCTTCTGAAATTTTTGCTTCGGCCTGGTCTGAACAATAACTTTGCTTCCTCTTTTTTTGATCGGCGGACTGATGAAATCTGTTGAAAAAAGAACGTGCGTTCCGTATAATATAACCAGATTGGATCAGGACAGGGGTGGTGAGAAATGGAACAGAGATTAAATGCCGAACAGCTGGAGGCCGTCACATCCACGGAAGGCTTTGTGCGCGTGATCGCGGGAGCGGGTTCCGGAAAAACGAGGGCTCTGACGCACCGTTTCGCCTTTCTGGTAAACGAGCTGGGGATTCTGCCGCAGAATATTCTGTGCGTCACCTTTACCAACAAGGCGGCAAATGAGATGCGGCAGCGCATCCACAATCTGATCGGGGATCAGGATACCGGCTATATCAATACGTTTCACGGGTTCTGCGTATCCGTGCTGCAGGAGGATGGCTATGTCCTGCAGTATCCCAAAAGCTTTCTCGTGCTTGACAACAGCGATATCGACGCCATGCTCGGGATCATTTATGAGGAGCGGGGTTTTACGCTCCGCGATATGCCATATTCCAGAGCGCGCGATATGATCGAGATACAAAAGCTTTTCAAAAAGCCGCAGTATTACCTGGATATGGTCGATGAAATGTCATTGGATGTGCTGTACGAGAAGTATATGAGCGCTCTGGGGACGGATGACATTATTTTTTACGGTTATCTTTATCAGCAGAAGAAGTGTTTCGGGCTGGATTATAACGATCTGATCAAATTTACATTGTATGCCTTTTCGCGCAGCGAGGAGGTTCGCCTGAAATGGCAGCAGCGCCTCGAATACATCATGATCGATGAGTTTCAGGATATCGACAGCCTGCAGTATGAGCTCATGGAGGCGCTGTGCGGCTGTCATGGGAATCTTTTCATTGTGGGAGATCCCGACCAGACGATTTACACCTGGCGCGGCGCGAATGTGAAATATCTGCTGGATTTTGACAGGCAGTTTCCCGCGGTAAAGACAATCATGATGCTGAAAAATTACCGCTCGACGCCGCAGATTCTGGCCGCGGCGAATTCGCTGATCGGCAGGAACCGGCAGCGCGTCAAAAAGGAACTTTCCCCTGTGCTGTCTGCCGGGGCGCCGGTCGTATTTCATTTTGCAAAGAATGCCGGGGCGGAGGCCGAATGGATCGTATCGCAGATACGAAAGCTGCACCAGGACGGGACGGCGTACGGGAATATGGCGGTTCTTTACCGTGCCCACTACGTGACGCGGCAGATCGAGGAGGTTCTGCTGAAGGAAAAGCTGCCCTACCATATTTACAGCGGAGTTCCGTTTTTCGGGCGGGCGGAGATCAAGGACGCGCTGTGCTATCTGCGCATGGTGGTGTCGCAGGATGACCTGTCCTTCCGACGTGTGGTGAATGTTCCGAAGCGAAACGTCGGCCGGCGGCGCATGGAGTTTCTCGAAAAATATGCTGCGGCAAATGGATGCACGCTTTATACCGCGCTGAAAAGGACGCTGGACGACGATATTTTTAAGGGAACGAGGGCTGCCGATTTTGTGCGGCTGATCGAAAATTTTTCGGCGGATTTTGC
>CANQEC010000193.1 GCA_947594335.1 uncultured Lachnospiraceae bacterium | reverse complement strand
GATGACGACAGTCTGTCCGCTTTTATTGCCGATGTTAAAAATTATATCAATTTTGATTTCTTCGCGTATATTGACGACGCCGGGATGTACCACAGCGAGGACGGGGTGCGTCCGGCGGCGTCGAGCATCAGCTTTCTCGGAGCTCTGTTTGAAGGGGAGGAGAACCAGATCTCCTACAGCGAGGCGCTGCTTGGCAGCAACATGATCCTCATGGGGACGACGATCGCTCCGCGGGAATTTGGCGACCGGAAGCTGATCGCGGTGATCGCGGGCTTTTCAAGCGAGGAGTTCGGGGAACAGCTTGCTCTCCAGCGGGATGAAGACCAGACCTACAGCAGCCTCATCAATATGAACGGGAGTTATATCATTCAGAACAGCTACAATAAGGACGTGCCAAAGAGCGCAAATTTCTTTACCAAGATGGAAAAATATGCGGTGATGGACAAGGAGTATTCTCTTGACGCGATGAAGGAGGATATGCGCGAGGGCAGGGCAGGACTTCTGGCCTACACGGTCGGGGAGAATTATCAGTATCTGTATTACGCCCCGGTGGAGGATTCCGACTGGTATCTGATGACGCAGATTCCGTACGAGGTCATGGAGGATACCATAGGCGGTATGATTTCTGAACTGAACTCCACGACCATGACGGTATCGTTTATTGTGATCGTGATACTGCTCGGCGTATTTTCCGTCTACTTTGCTTTCATGTGGAGAGATGAGAAGGTTCTGGTCCAGATAAACAGAGCGGCGCGGGAGGCGCAGCAGCGGGCGGAGCAGGCGAATATGGCAAAGAGCGAGTTCCTTGGCAGGATGAGCCATGAGATCCGCACGCCGATGAACGGGATCATCGGCATGAACGCGATTGCTCAGCAGAATCTTGGGAATTCGGCCAAGGTGGGGGACTGTCTGAAAAAGGTGGAGCTCTCCTCGAAGCATCTGCTCTCCCTGATCAACGACATTCTCGATATGTCGAAGATCGAGAGCGGAAAGATGGAAATCCGGCATGAATCCTTTGATTTTCGGATTTTTCTGGAGGGACTTGACAACACATATTACAGCCAGGCGCGGAGCAGACAGATTGAATACGAGACGATCCTGAAGGGAGATGTGGATGAGACGCTGATCGGAGATTCGCTCCGGCTGAATCAGATCCTCTCCAATCTGCTTTCAAACGCTCTGAAATTTACGCCGGCCGGCGGCACGATCCGCCTTTCCGCGGAGGAGCTGAAACGGGAAAAAGACACCATCTGGATGAAATTTCAGGTGTCCGACACCGGCTGCGGCATAAAGGAGGAAAATTTTGAAAAGATTTTTGAGTCCTTTGAGCAGGAACACGCGGGAGTTACGGAAAAGTACGGCGGCACGGGGCTTGGCCTCTCCATCGTGAAGCGCTTCTCGGAGCTGATGGGCGGGGAAGTCAGCGTTGACAGTGTGTTTGGCAGGGGGAGCACGTTCACGGTTCTCCTTCCGTTCGGGACGATACCGGGCGTTCCGCAGGTACATTATGAGAATATGAAGGTACTGGTGGTGGATGACGATCACGATACGTGCGAGCATATTGTCAATATTCTGAAGAATAAGCTGCATGTGCGGGAAGTACAGTGGGCTGACAACGGCTACGAGGCGATTGGAAAAGCAGAGATGGCCCATGCCGTCGGGGATGATTTTGACGTCTGCTTCCTTGACTGGCGCATGCCGAATCTTGACGGGATCGAGACGACAGTCAGGATGCGGGCGGAGGTCGGGGAGAAGCCGGCGGTCATTCTGATCAGCGCGTATGATACCTCAGATGCGGAAGCGCAGGCGATTGCGGCGGGAGCGAGAGGCGTTATCACGAAACCGCTGTTTGAATCCACAATCGCGGGAGCTTTTGAGAGCCTCCGCTCGGATACCCCGCTCTATGACGTGAGCGCTTCCTCCATACCGGAATATGATTTCCGTGGGAAACACATTCTTCTTGCGGAAGACAACGAACTGAACCGGGAGATCGCGGAGGAACTTCTCGGGGAATCGACAGGGGCTCTGATCGAATCAGCCGGTGACGGAGAACAGGCGGTCGCGATGTTCGGGGAATCGGAGCCCGGTTACTATGATCTGATCCTGATGGATATTCAGATGCCGAAAATGGACGGCTATGAGGCGACGCGGCAGATTCGCGCCATGGACCGGAGCGATGCGAAAACGGTGCCGATCTTTGCGATGACGGCGAACGCGTTCTCGGAGGATGAGGAGAAGAGCCATGAGGCCGGGATGGACGCGCATATCTCCAAGCCGCTTGATATTAAGTCGGTATACCGGAAGATGAATGAGGTTCTGAGAGCCGGATGTAAACCGGAACGGAAATGAACGGAGGCACGACAACAATTTATGGTTGCTATTGATTAAATATTGTGTTAAGCTGTCATCAGATTGAAAACAGAACAAGGCACAGGTGCCGGATCGGAAGTGCGGCAGCACTGCAGATAAACATGCAGACAGGCTGTTTGATAGATTTATGCATATACTGCTGTATTGGGATCCGGTGAAAAGGGAAACAGGTGAGAATCCTGTACGAACTCGTCACTGTAATTGGGGAGCAGGAGGCGCTGCGAAGCAGCCGGGCCACTGGGCAACCGGGAAGGCCGCCGAATGTGAGGATCCATGAGTCAGGAGACCTGCCGTGCCGTCAGTACGGAGTATGGAAGCGGAGTTGTCCCGCGATGGACGGAAGAAAGGGCAAAACAGGTTTGCTGCTGTTTTGCCGGGGTTTCTGAAAGGAGGGACGAACGAAGCTGCGTCATGCTCCCAGACCACGAGTAATTGGTTGTACTTGCGTGATTTAATATGACAGTGCAGCGTCCTGCAAAGGACATTCTTTCATATGAGATTTTACAGTGAAGCCTTTTACCTGCGGGTAGGAGGCTTTTGCTTTATATCACATACAGACATCCTCCTCGCGTATACCGCTCTGTTTTTGATCAAAAATAAGCAGGGCATAAAACCCGGAAAGACAGGAGGAAACAGAAATGAAAAAGAGAATCTGGAACAATCTGATCGCGGGAACCGCAGCGGCGGCGATGCTGGCGGCATCCTGCATGACCGTTATGGCGGAGGAGACGGAAGCCGTAACAGAAGCGGCAGTGGAAGAAGCGGAGGAGGCGGAGAGCGAGGCCTACACCGGAGACGCTTCCAACGAGAATACCCGCAACCAGGATGAGATCGGAGAGTCGGAGCTTCTGGTGGTCAGCTTTGGAACGAGCTTTAATGACAACCGTCAGGCCACGATCGGCGCGATTGAGACCGCGATGGAAGAGGCATTTCCGGATTACAGCGTGCGGCGCGGATTTACCAGCCAGATCATTATCGACCATGTACTGAGCCGCGATGATGTCAAGATTGACAATGTCACAGAAGCGCTTGACCGCGCGGTGGACAACGGTGTGAAGACACTGGTCGTTCAGCCGACGCATCTGATGAACGGTTTTGAGTACACGGATCTCTCGAATGAACTTGCGGAGTATGCGGATGCTTTTGAGAAAGTTGTGCTTGGTGAGCCGCTCCTTACAAGCGACGAGGATTTCCAGGCAGTGGCCGACGCGATTGTGGAAGCGACGGCGGAGTACGACGACGGCCAGACCGCGATCTGCTTTATGGGCCACGGTACCGAGGCGGAGTCCAACGGCGTTTATGAGAAGATGCAGGAAGTTCTCACCGCGGGCGGCCATGAGAATTATTATGTCGGCACCGTGGAAGCGGAACCGTCGCTTGATGATGTAATCGCGGCAGTTGGTGAGAAAGAGTACACAAAGGTTGTCCTTGAGCCGCTGATGGTCGTTGCGGGAGATCACGCGAACAATGATATGGCAGGCGACGAGGAAGGTACCTGGAAGAAAGCATTTGAGGATGCCGGATACGAGGTGGAGTGCCTGCTGAGAGGTCTTGGCGAGCTTGAGCCGATCCGGGATCTGTACGTGGCGCACGCGCAGGCGGCGATCGACAGTCTGGCAGAGTAAGAGAGAACCAGAGCCGGGGCTGCCGCAAAATATTCGCCGGGATATCACGAGTCCTGAATTTGCGGCAGTCCTCCATGAAAGTTAGAAGGAGTGAGAAGGATGAAAAAGTTGCAGAAAATAACCGTGGCCGCAGTGTCCGCGGCGGCTGTGCTTATGACAGGGTTTTCTTTCGGAGTGCAGGCGTCCGAAGAGACGGAGCCTGTGACAGAAGAGGCGATTGTACAGGAGCATGCTTCGGAAGCTGGGACAGAGCAGGAGACCGGAACAGCGGAAGGGAAAGTTGCTTCCGCCGATGAGATGGTGACGCCGGAGGATGTCGTGGAGGACTGGATGGTTCCGATTTCGGCGGACGCGCTGAATGACGGTGTCTATGAGGTGGAAGTCGCCAGCAGTTCTTCCATGTTTAAGATTGTAAACTGCGAGCTGACGGTAAAAGACGGCTCAATGAGTGCCGTGATGACGATGGGCGGCACCGGCTACCTGTATCTGTTCATGGGGACAGGGGAGGAAGCGATTGCGGCCGGCGAGGAGGAGTATATCCCGTTTGTGGAGAATGAGGAAGGTCAGCATACCTACGAGATTCCGGTGGAAGCCCTGGATTCCGGCATTGCCTGTTCCGCGTTCAGTAAGAAAAAAGAGCAGTGGTACGACAGAACACTTGTTTTTCTGTCCTCCTCACTCCCGGAAACCGCGTTTAAGGAGGTCGCGATGACCACGGTCGAGGATCTTGCGCTTGCGGACGGTTCCTATCTGGTGGATGTGACGCTCGAGGGAGGTTCCGGAAAGACGAAGGTGGAATCCCCCGCACAGCTTACCGTTGAGGATGGAAAAGCGACGGCGGAGATTATTTTTGGCAGCCCTTATTATGATTATGTTCTGGTCGGAGAAGAAAAGTTCGAGCCGGTGAACACGGAGGGAGATTCCACGTTCCTGATTCCGGTGACCGGATTTGACTATCAGATGGCGATTACGGCGGACACGATCGCGATGAGCACGCCGCACGAGATCGATTACCATCTCTGTTTTGATTCCGCTTCGATCACAGAAGGGGAATAGTGGGAAAACGGATTTTTATCGCTGTTTGTGCCGCCCCAGCCAAAAGGCGGCGGAATGGAGATTAAGATGAAGATAAA
>CANQEC010000192.1 GCA_947594335.1 uncultured Lachnospiraceae bacterium | reverse complement strand
AATTTTGAGATGATGTCGGGGAAATACCAGAAAGAGCAGCTTGAAATTGAAGCAAGGCTGAAAGAGGTAACGGAAACGCTCAACGACAGCTATGAGAAGTCGCAGGGTGTCCGTGATTTCCTCTCCCTAATCCGTAATTACCAAGGCTTAAAGGAACTGGACGCAACCATCATAAACGCACTCATAGACAAGATACTTGTTTCGGAACGTGAGAAACTTACAGACGGAACGGTAAGACAGGAAATCAAGATTTATTATAAATTCATCGGCTTTGTCGGTGAATTACATATCACACCCACAAAGCGGTGGACAGCGTTAAAGCCTAAGAATTGTACGGTGTGCGGTGTTGAATATGTTCCCCGCTCTGGCATATCGAAGTATTGTCCTGCTTGTGCCAAGAAGATACAGAGGGAGAAATCAAACGAGAGCAAATGCAGGAGCAGGGAGCGAAACAGACAGGCATGTATTGAACTGTCCGCAAAAAATGACCGACTGACATGGTGCAAAGGGAGGGAAGACTGATCCGTCAGGGGAACCAGAATCCGGAGGTTTTCATTTACCGTTACATAACGGAAGGCTCCTTTGACAGTTATTCCTGGCAGCTGCTTGAGAGCAAGCAGAAGTTCATCAGTTCTTTTCTGGAGGGAACCATGGATGAGAGCCACCGCTCGGATTCCGATATCGCGGATACGGTTTTGTCGTACGCGGAGGCGAAAGCGCTGGCGATCGGAGATTCCCTGATCAAGACAAGAGTGGAAACGGCCAACCGCCTGGAACGGCTGAGAATCGCCCAGAGGCAGCGCCGGAAGAGGCTGCTGGAAATGCGGGATATGGAGCGCGCGGTCCGTATGGAGATCAAAAAGAACGAAGAGCTGATCCTGTGTACGCGGAATGACATAAATTTCTACCGCACGCACAGAAAGAGGATGTCGGAAGCGGAGAGGCGGTCATTCGGGGAGGAACTGCTCGCGGCGCTTGCCGACAATGTCGGCAGACCTTCCGAACGTCTTTTTGACTGGTATCAGAAGTTTCAGGTGCTTCTGCCGGCCTGGATGCCGGCGGAGAGTCCCAGCATTATCCTGATCAGGCAGCAGGGCGGGGCAAGATATACGGTCAGGATAAAGGGCGCGTCGGCATCGGGCATCAGCCGCCGGATCGACCAGATGCTGGTCCGCCTTCCGGGCGCGCTGCAGCGGCGCAAGGAGAGGCTGGCGCTGCTGTACCGCCAGCTTGACGAGGTGAGAAAAGAATTAAGTGTCGGGAATCCGTATGATGAGATGACGGAGAAAACCGCAGGGGAACTGAAGGAGATCGACAGAAGGCTGCATCTGTCGGCCTGATGGACTGCGCCTTTGCGCGCAGGCGAGCAGGAGAAAAAGCCGCCTCCCGCTTGATCGGATGATATCAGGCCTGCTCCTTTGCGGCCGCCGGTGATATGGATGAAATTTTTTTGGCAGTTGTTACATCAGGAAAAATCAGACAGGGGGAATGGTGATGAGTACAAATATTTCAGCTCTTTCCGTCACAGCGCTGACAAATGAGCTTGCCGCGCTGTACACGGCAATGATCAGCCAGGGAATGAAAATGACAGAGGTGCCGGGAGTTTTTCTCTGGGGACCTCCCGGCATAGGAAAATCGGCGGCTGTCCGGCAGATCGCCGGCAGCATCGAAAGAAATACGGGAAAAAAGGTGCGCGTCACAGATGTGCGTCTGCTGCTGTTCTCGCCGGTTGATCTCAGAGGCGTTCCCGTAGCGGATGCAGACCGGCAGTTTACAAAGTGGCTCCGCCCGAAGATTTTTGATCTCGATCCGGGCCGAGATGTCGTGAATATTCTGTTTCTGGACGAACTGTCGGCGGCCCCGCAGTCCGTGCAGGCGGCGGCTTATCAGATCACGCTGGACCGGACGGTCGGCGAGCACAAGCTTCCCGACAACACGATCGTCATCGCCGCCGGCAACCGGGTGACGGACCGGAGCGTGGCCTATCAGATGCCAAGAGCGCTGGCGAACAGACTGATGCACTTTGAAATCAAGGTAGATTTTGAGAGTTTCCGGGAATGGGCGTTAAAGACAGGACTTCACCCGTTTGTCCTTGGGTATCTCTCCTTTGACAGCAGCAAACTGCACCCGGAAACGAATACGGATGACGAGGCGTTTCCGACGCCGCGAAGCTGGATGTTTGTCAGCGATATCTTAAAGGCGTCCGGGGTGGATTCGCCGTCGGAGGTGCATCACCTGATCAGCGGCTGCATCGGCCTTGCCGCGGCGCTGGAATTTGAGGCCTGGTGCAAAGTGTACCGGAACCTCCCGGATATCGGGGAGATCCTTGACGGAAACGGGAAAGACTGTCCGAAAAAGCCGGATGTCATGTACGCGCTGATCTCCGCGGTCACATCCCGGATCCTGGAAGACCCGGATGGAATCACGGACTGGAATCTGGAAAACGCGTGCCGGTATCTGAAAAAGTTTCCCGTTGATTTCGCCGCGAAATTTTACCGGGACATCATGGTTCAGGAAACCATAAAGACGCGTCTGACGGGCGTACCGGCGTACCGTGAGTGGATGAAGCGCAACCGGCAGTTCATGTGATGATGCCAGGGTCGAAAGGTCATGCGTTCCATGCTCGCATGGAAAAGCATGACACTGAGACCCCAAAAACACCGAAAAGGAGCCATTTTTCATGGAAAAATGTGCGGATTTGAGGTGTTTCAGAATTGCAGAAGCACGAAGTGCGGAGCAATTCGTGGCATCATGGGAGCAAAATACCTTTGGACCCCAGCATCATATGACAGAATATGCGTAACGGGAACGGATCGCGCCCGGAAAAAGGAGGAGCAGGGATGGATCAGAAAGAAAAGAGCAGAATTATGAACAGGCTGCGGGAGATCAGGACGAAGCTGCTGTGCAGGTATCCGTTCTGGGGCACGCTTCTGCTGCACCTTCAGCTGGGACTGGCAGACTGCCGGACGGCTTACACAGATATGAAGTATCTCGTGTTTGATCCGGCTTTCGTGAACCGCCTTGATGATGAGCAGACCGCGGTGGTCATGATGCATGAGGTGATGCACTGCGCGCTGGCGCACTGTCTGAGGGCAGCGAATCATCAGCGGTATCTGTATAACGTCGCGTGCGATATTGTGGTAAATTCCATGCTGCTCTGGACGATGGGATATCGTGAGTTTGAGATCGACGGGGCCAATCTCATGCACCTTACGCCCGGTCTGGAGGAAGGAAGGCTTTATACGGCGGAGGAGGTGTACGGCATGCTGCTGCGCAAGCAGGCCGCGGAAATGGAAAAGCTCGATCTGGATCCTGCATTTTTGGACCGGCATGATCAGTGGAACCACATCGATCCGGACGGAGCCGAGGAATATGAGTGGGAGAATCATATCCGGGAGGCGAAAAAATATATGGCAGGCGACAAGGTCTGTCAAAAGGCCAGAGAAATTTTCGGGGGTTACAGAGAATCGAAAATTGACTGGAGAAAGCATCTGCAGAGTTTTCTGCATCAGGTCATGAACAGGGAGGATTACAGTTTTATCCCGTACGACAAGAGGTACAGTTATTCGGACCTTATCCTGCCGGCTTTCGGGCCTGAGGAGAGCGGCGCCATCCGGAACATCTGGTTCTGCGTGGATACCTCCGGATCTATAACGAAGGAAGAACTGACTGCCCTGGTCGGGGAAATCAGGCAGGCGTTCTTTCAGTTCAGAAATTTTAAGGGGAAACTCTCCTACTTCGACTATGCGGTGACGGAGCCGGCCGAGTTTGAATCGGTCGTGGATCTGGAGAAATGCACGCCCGTGGGAGGCGGCGGAACAAGTTTCCGTGCCATATTCTGGTACATGCAGGAACATATGAAGGACGATCTTCCGGAAGCAGTCGTCATAATGACGGACGGCTGCGCGCCGTTTCCGAATGAGAGCTGCGCGATGGGGGTTCCGGTGCTGTGGGTCATCATCAATTCCGACGTCCGTCCGCCGTGGGGAGAGGTGATTTACATCGAGGAATAAAAAAGCGCTGATCCGTGCGGAAAAAATACCGGATCGGGTCATGAAAAAATAAAGTCTGTCTTTGCGCTACCATAGTTTCAAGATTTCAGCCGGGCAGAGGAGATGCTCTTTCTTTTAAGATTGCCAGCTGAATTGGATTCGTGTATGATTAAAAAAAGTATCAGAAACGGAGGCGGGAGAATGAAAAAGAGGATTGTGGCGGCGCTGATGGCAGCTTTGCTGGCGCTGCAGGGAGTGGGAGCGTGCGCGGAGAGTCTGTCCGCAGATGAGAATCAGGATATGGCTAAAGTGCAGAGTGTGGAGAGCCAGGACATTCTGGAGCCAGCCGAGATGCAGGATGTGGAGATTCCGGATATCCCGGAGGGTTCGGCGGATACGGGGAATGCAGAATCGCCCGCCGAGGCAGATATAGAGATTGTCTCGGTGGAGGAGGTTACTTCGGCAGAGCCGGATCCAGATCCTGAAACCGGGAGTACGGAAAATGACAGCAGCGGGTCAGATTCTGTACAGCTGCCAGAAGAAAACGACGGCATTTGTCTGCCTGACGAAACCGGGATCGTGCTTCCTGAAGGTTCAGAAGAAATCACGGATGCAGGCATCGCAGAAGGAATCATGGATGCGGACATCGCGGAAGAAGTCACAGATGCAGACGTTGCTGAAGAAATCGCAGATACAGGCATCACAGAAGAATCCGATGGACAAAACACGGAAGTAGAGTCCGAGACAGATCCGGAAGCTTTAATAGAAGAGAACGTTTTCGCAGAAGCGGCCGCCGAAGGCGGGGTGTCTCAGGAGATTTCCCTGTACGCGATGAGTGAGTCCGCCTGGAAATATATCTCGATTCCGAGCGGTTATCTTCAAAGCTATGATCTGGGAGGAAAAAGCGGAAAGGTCACATCCGGAGAGAGCGTTGTGATCGAAAATTCTGTCGTAAAGCCGGCGTTTGAGACGTGGTACTGTTATCTGGACTCGAAAGGGGTTATCGTGAAAAATTCGAGTTCGAGCGGAAACCCGGGAGAATATATCGTGAAGGAACTCGTCACGGGAGACTCGGAGGTGACGCTGGACGACGGAACAAAGCTCCTGTTCCATGTGGAGGATTACGCTCTGGTGTACAGCAG
>CANQEC010000191.1 GCA_947594335.1 uncultured Lachnospiraceae bacterium | reverse complement strand
ATACACTTTACCTCCTGTAAATAATATATTTCTGCCGTCTGTCCGCGGCAGAGTCCTGAAGTTCGCATTCCATTATAAAAGACATATCTTAACATATACTGACAAATTCTTAAGGTTTGTTAATAATTTGATTAAATTCCCTAAAAAACACGCGGGTTTCTTTCATCATCTGTAAGTGTTTTTCCGGTCCGGCATATGGTAATATGTGACTTGTCAGCACCGGGCGAGGCCAAGTACAGATTACAGAAGCGGGAAAGAGGCGCACAGAAAGGTGTCTGACAGAAAACGGAGGTATGCGAAATGGAAAACATCAGAACAGAGAATATTCTTGAAATCGATTCCCTGAGCAGGTACTATGGAGGAAAATCCGAAAATCGGACGAAAGCCCTCGACGGTGTCACATTTCAGGTTCTGGAGGGGGAATTTCTCGGGATTATGGGCAGCAGCGGTTCCGGCAAGTCAACGCTTTTAAACTGTATCGCGGCGGTGATCCGGCCGACTGCGGGGAGAATTGCCCTGCGCGGCGCACAGATACAGAAGATGGAAGGAAGGGAACTGGCAGAATACCGCGGGAAGAAAATCGGATATCTGTTTCAGAATTTCGAACTGCTCGATAATCTGACCGGACGGGAAAACATTCAGCTTCCGCTTGCGCTGCATGGCGTTTCGGAAAAAGAGAGCCGTAAAAGGCTGCAGCAGCTTGCGGATTATCTTGAGATCGCGGATGTGCTGGATAAATTTCCGGCGCAGATGTCCGGAGGGCAGAAACAGCGGGTCGCGGCGGCGCGGGCGCTGATCATGAAGCCGGAGCTTGTGCTTGCGGACGAACCGACCGGGGCGCTCGACTCGAGGAACGCGAAGGCCCTGATGGAGAAGCTGGCCGGTCTGAATCGGGATGAGAACGCGACGATCCTGATGGTCACGCATGATCCCGGAGTTGCGAGTTACTGTCGGAGGATTCTGTTTATCCGGGACGGACAGATTGTCCATGAGCTTCGCAGAGACATCCCGGAAGAGACACGGCAGATGTTTCACGAACGCATCCTGAAAGTTGTGGCGCAGATGGGAGGAGGCAGCGAAAATGTTTTGTGAGAAACCTTCCGGAATGTTCAAAACGCTGATCCGCCGCAACAGCAGCAGAAGCAGGAAGGAGAACAGCCTGTTTTTCCTCTCCCTGCTGCTTGCGGTCATTGCGTTTTATATTGTTCTGTCGCTCCCGGCCCAGGATGTCATGCTGTTTCTTCAGAAAATGGAGAGTGACGCGGTGGACAAGCTGATGGCGATGATCCCTCTGTTCTACGGAGCGACGCTGGTCATTCTGTTTTTTCTGGTTTATTATGCCGGCAGTTTCTGGATCGGGCGGCGCAGACATGAGTTTGGGGTATATCTGCTGCTCGGGCTTGGCCGGACGAAGCTGTTTTGGCTGCTGCTTGCAGAGGATCTTTCCGGCAGCGTCCTGGCGCTGGCGATCGGGATTCCGGCCGCCGTGCTGATCTCGGAGCTGACGAGCCTTGTGACGGCAAAGGCCGTCGGGCTTGGGATCATCGGGCATCAGAGTTCCTTTTCGCTGCGCGCTGCGCTGTGGACTGCGGCAGGATTCCTTCTGGTTAAGTTTGCCGCCTTTCTGATCCTTGGCGCGAAGATTGCCCGCAAGGAGATCGGCAGTCTGCTGCAGGATACGCCGGAAGGGGTAAAAAAACAAAAACCGACGGCGGTTTATCTGGTTTCGCTGTTTGCCGGACTGATCTGTCTGACGGCGGCATTCGCAATGGCCGCCGGGGGCATCTCATGGAGGCAGATAGACAAGATGGGGTATACGCTTGCGCTTGGACTTTTTGGGACGGCGTTTTTGTTTTACGGCCTCCGCTTTGCGATGAATTTTCTGGCACGGCGGGAAAACCGCGTATCGCTGCCTGCAGGCCGTGGGAGAGGGAACGATAACAATTCTTTAAAACTTCAGGTTTTTGATTTCCGGCAGCTTGAGGAAACGGTGATCCGCCATTCCGGCGCGATGGCGGTCAGCTTTCTGCTGATTCTTGCGGCTCTTTGCTGTTTTGGCTCAGGCGTGGCGATTGCCAGGGACAACGACTGGTCAAAGGAACATGTTCTCGATTACACATTTTTGGATAACGCGGAGGAGGAAAAAAAAGGCACAGTCCGGGAAACGCTGACCGCCAGGGGACTGGATACGCAGTTTTCCAGCCTGTTTGAGATGAAAGTGGGTCATATCCGCACGACAGAGGATTATGAGCATGCGTTTCAGATGGAGACGGTTATGGACGCTCTGGCCGGGCTGCCCGAATCCTATGCGCGGGAGGTTCTTTTAAATAATCTCAGTTATGTGTCCTCCCCGCACCTGATCTCCCTGACCGGCTACAATGCGCTGCTCGATGCGGCGGGACTTCCGGAACTGGAACTGGAGAAAGGGGAAGCCGGCGTCTATATTGATCCGGAGTTTACGGATGACGAGCGGACCGGAATACTGAATGTGGTTCTGTCCGAAGAGCCGGAAGCTGTGCTGAATGGCGCGGCCATACGCCTGACGGGCGAGGTGCAGACCACGGCTCTGGTCACGGACCGGCTGATCACGCTCAGCTTTGCGCTGATCCTGCCGGATGAGCAGTTCGAATATTATACGCAGGGAGATTACAGCGTATATCTGAACGGCGTCCTAAGTGAGGAAGCTGTGAGAGGGAAGAGTCTTTTGCAGGCAATCTCTTCTGTGAATCAGAAGCTGGATGAGGCGGGGCTGCCGTATGAAAGCTTTCTGCAGAATATGGGGCGTCAGCTGTTTTACACGGTGGCTGCAAGCTACTTGACGATTTATCTCGCAGCTATTTTTCTGATCGTCGCGAATACCGTCATCGGCGTGCAGTTTCTGATGGGACAGCAGAAGGCGGGGCGCAGATACCGGACGCTGGTGCGGCTTGGCGCGGACTATGGGATGCTGTGCCGGTCTGCGGCCAGACAAATCAGATGGTATTTTGGAATCCCGGTCGTGCTTGCGGCAGCCGGCAGTTTATTTGGAGAAAGAGCGCTTCTGACAGGCCTGCTCGCCTTTGAGATGAGAGAAAGCATCCCGGAAATGATAAGGCTTTCTGTTCCGATGCTTTTGCTGCTTTTTGCGGTTGAATATTTTTATATTATGCTGGTCAGAAGGATCAGCGCCCGGTATCTGCTGACGCTGATGGAGCCGGAGCGAGAGGAGTAAAAGTATTGGAGGATTTATGAAACGGATTGCGGTTGTGGAGGACGACGCTCTGGTGCGGGAGGAACTGTCGGCAATTCTGCGCAGGGCAGACTATGAGGTGTATGAAATCTGTGAATTTAAAGGGGCAGAAGAGCGCCTGCTTGCGCTCTCCCCCGATCTTGTGCTGCTGGATCTGAATCTGCCTGGCGCCAGCGGCTTTGAGATCTGCCGCAGCCTCAAGCAGGCAGGTTCCATGCCGGTTTTTGTGCTGACTTCCCGGGATCAGATGCAGGATGAACTGCGTGCGCTGAAATTAGGCGCGGATGAATATCTGACAAAGCCCTGCAGAGCGGAGCGTCTGCTTGCGCGTCTGGAAAATATTCTGAAGCGGTATGAGGGGCGCAGAAATTTGCTGGAAGGGGAGGGATTTCTCCTTGACCGGCAGACTTACACGCTGTACATTGACGATACTTCCGTGATTCTTCCCAAAAATCAGGGGAAGCTGCTTGAAGTGTTCCTGACGCGCCGGGACCAGATCCTCACAAAAGAGGAGTTGTGCCTTGCCGTCTGGGGAACGGCAGAGTTCATTGACGAGAATGCGCTGCAGGTAAATCTGACGAGACTGAAAAAGACGATGGCAGCCGTGGGGATGCGGCAGAGGATTGGGACAGTGCGGGGAGAGGGGTACCGCCTGGTAATTTCGAAGTAACAGGTGCCTGACTCCGAAATTCGGCTGTGAACGTTTGCCGTAAACATTCCGTGCGGCGTGGATGATCGGCAGATGACAGTATTGAAAAGACAGAGCGGGATTGAAAGAACGGAAAAGAGATGATGAAACGATATGAAGCATGACTGGAACTTTCTCCGGCAGTCGCTCCCATGGCTGGCGCTTTTGATGGGAATCGACGCTTTTGCGGCAGTCCTTCTGTGGCTCACGGACACCGCGGCATTTCGGGCGCTTGTGGCGGTGATCGTGCTGGCGACCGTTTTCCTGTTTGCGGCGGTATACGGATTCCTTGGATGGATGAACAGAAGAAGAGAGCAGGCGTTTTGGGATTTTCTGGATGATCCGGATATCCGCCGGGAGGAAGCCTTCATAAAGCTGGCGGGCGCCGCGCAGACGGAGGGAATCCGCCGGCTGGGCAGGCTGCTGCGCGAAAACCGGTATCAGTATGAGCAGACGCAGGCACGTATGGAAGAATATGAGGAGTATGTGGAAGCGTGGGCGCATGAGACAAAGACGCCGATCGCTCTGCTGACGCTGCTGCTGGACAATCACAGAGAGGAAATCCCGGCGGCGGTGGGCTTTCGGCTGGATTATATCCGCAGCCGTATGCAGGAGCTCACCGAGCAGATGATGTTCTGCGCACGTCTGAAAAGCGCGCAGAAGGATTATCTGTTTGAGTACGTCAGCGTCCGCGCCTGCGTGGAGGAGGTTATTGAGGATTACCGGCCGCTTCTGGAGGAAAAACAGTTTCAGGTGATCCTTCGTGTTTCGGATCGGGAAATATATACGGATCGGCGCAGCCTGCGGTTTATGCTGAGTCAGGTCGTCAGCAACGCGGTCAAGTACAGCGGAGCGGAGCCGGAGCTTGTGATCGAACTGTTCAGGAGCAAAGGGGGAGAATCGGATTTTTCGATTTCCGCAGGAGAAACTGAAATGTCAAAAGCAGGAAGCGGGATGGACAGAAGCAAAAGATCGGAATTTTCAGACGGATTGGCTGGGAAAGAAAAAAAGGATGTGGAGAAAGATGTGCTTCTGATCCGGGACAACGGCAGAGGGGTGAAAAGCTGCGACCTCCCATATATTTTTAACCGCGGATTCACAGGATCTTCCGGTGAGGAAGGAAAGAACGCGACCGGGATGGGATTGTACCTCGTCAGGGAACTTGCGGGGGAGCTTGGAATTACGCTTGCCGCAAGTTCTGCCTGGAAGGAAGGGTTTGAGCTGAGGATGGAGTTC
>CANQEC010000190.1 GCA_947594335.1 uncultured Lachnospiraceae bacterium | reverse complement strand
GCCGCAAGCGCCGCGGCTCCCAGTCTCTTCCATCCCCTGTTTTTCATTTATAATTCCTCCTTATCTTAAGATTGCCAGCTGCCGCAGAATTTCCTCCTGTTTCTGCTCCATCACAGCCGCCTCCCCTTCTTCCATATGATCGTATCCGAACAGATGCAGCATACTGTGCGTTATGAGAAACGCGAATTCGCGCCGCACGCTGTGTCCGTAATCTTCGGCCTGCGCAAGCACGCGGTCGGCACAGATCACAATGTCTCCCAGCAGCAGTTCCCCTGTATCCGGGTCAAAACAGTCCTCCCCGTCTTCCTCAAGAAACGAGAAATCCCCGGGCGTCTCATACTCGGTCATTGGAAATGACAGAACGTCTGTCGCGCGGTCTATGCCGCGGTGCGCAAAATTCAGCTCGTGAATCCGCTTTTCATCCGTGACCAGAATGCTCACCTGCGCTTCGTATGGACAGCCCACAAAGCCGAGCGTATGGTTCACGACCAGAGAAGCCGTCTCCACAGGGTCAAAGCCAAATTCAAGCGGGCTTTCCTTCGTAAAATCAATCGTCATCCGACACCTCCGCTCTTTCTGCGTTTGCCGGGAGCGCTCTTCGCGCGCGGATTATCCCTGCGCCGCTCATATTCCTCATACGCATTTACAATCTTCTGAACCAGCGGATGCCGGACAACATCTTTGCTTGTCAGCGTGCAGAAACGGATATCCTCCACTTTATTCAGCACGCGGATCGCCACGTCAAGCCCCGACGGCATATCCTTCGGCAGATCCTTCTGCGTCAGATCGCCGGTCACAACGACCTTGGAGCCAAACCCGATCCTTGTCAAAAACATCTTCATCTGCGCCGGCGATGTGTTCTGCGCCTCATCCAGTATGATAAAGGCATTGTCGAGCGTTCTTCCTCTCATGTACGCGAGCGGCGCCACCTCGATCAGGCCCTTCTCCATATTTTTCATAAAACTGTCCGGGCCCATGATCTGATACAGCGCGTCGTAAAGCGGGCGCAGATACGGATCCACCTTGCTCTGGAGATCTCCCGGAAGAAATCCCAGCTTTTCTCCCGCCTCGATCGCGGGCCTTGTCAGTATGATCCGGCTTACTTCTTCATTTTTGAACGCGGTAACAGCCATCGCCATCGCGAGGTACGTCTTGCCGGTGCCGGCCGGCCCTGTGCCGAAAACGATCATATTTTTCCTGATCGCATCCACATATTCCTTCTGCCCCAGAGTTTTCGGCTTAACCGGTTTCCCGTTGATCGTGTGGCAGATGCAGTCGCGGTCGATCTCCACGATCACGGATTCCTTTTCTTCCATGACCAGCGACAGCGCATAGTTAACATTCTGCTCCGTAATCACATTTCCTCTTCTGGAAAGCTCACAGAGACTTTCCAGCACGCGTTTTGCCCGTTCCGCATTTACAGGATTTCCCAGTATCTTTACCGTACCGTCCCTGCTGAGCACAGTTACAAGCAGGGTGTGTTCAATCTTTTTTACAAACTGATCAAACTGTCCGAATACATTCCGCTCATGATCCGCCGGAATATCGACTGACATCTCAACCATATTCATCCGTGTGTAATTCCTCCTGTGATCCCCTGAGTATTGAGACTCTTCTGACTGCTTCTTCCCCGAC
Organism: uncultured Lachnospiraceae bacterium; assembly: GCA_947594335.1. Classification (GTDB taxonomy): domain Bacteria; phylum Bacillota; class Clostridia; order Lachnospirales; family Lachnospiraceae; genus Choladousia. The sequence goes on along the minus strand of CANQEC010000190.1, from coordinate 3,529 downwards.
GACAAGTTCACCGGATACAACACAGAAATTCTCATACCATTCTATTCTAACATCATTTTCAAATAATTGAACCCCTTTTTGCTGTAAATTTATTAAGAATTGTCGAAAATTTTTACCAGCGCGGTCTTCGGCCTGCTTTTTTGTCAGGATTTCATCCCTGTATATGTATTCTTTCACTGTCAGCAGCTCCGCATACAGAGGAAGATAAAAATTTTTAAATAATTTTGCCTGACGGATATCTCTTACGAGATCACTGGACTCATAAGAGCTGCTGATGCTGCCGATTCCAAATTTCAGATTCCCGGCGCAGATCAGGAGCGCTTTCTTTTCTTTTCCGGTATACTCTTTTTGGCGCACATGAAAAGGAATCCTGTCCTGATAGTTCATCGTGCCGCGGATCACAATATCCGCATCAGGCGAAACATACTGCCAGGATTTTACAAAACCCGAATCGTCGCAGACAGGAAGGGCTCCGCTCACCAGAATGTCCCCCGCCTCCACGCGCGCTCCGGCCTGCACCTGGGGCAGTCCTTTTCTCACATAGATCGATTCGACAGTTCCTGCCTGCGCGGCAGCGAGACAGAAAAACCGGTCCTCTCCCGGATTTTCCCCTTCTTCCCCCTGATCCGTGCCGCTTCTGCCGTTTTCCTCCTCTTTTGTTTCACCCGCGGCTTTGTCTTTTTCCTCTTCCCCGGAAATCCCCTCCTTTACGGAGATGACAAGTCTTGTTCCCTCCAGCCGCGCGGCCACCCAGGTAAAATCGGCAAAGTAATTCCGGATATCTGCCGCGAGCGCCCGGCAGTCCACATTTTTCTTCAGCATTCCATGTCTGATCCCGATCCCGCTCAGATATTCAAACATCACGTCATCCGTCTGCGATACGTTCCCCTCTACCGTGATCAGCCAGATATGTGAAGAAAGCCAGAACATGAACAGCGCCGCTGCCGCAATTCCCGCCAGATAAACCTTTCGCTTTCTGTTTCTGTATACAAAAAAAGGAAGTCCATACCGGCTGATGATCCGGATCCTGACATGGCTCTTCCTCGTGATCTCCCGGAGCTTCCTGAAATCCTCCTTTGACAGGTTTGCTTCATAGGATTCCCCTGCCGGGCAGAGATCCCACAGCATAATTTTATGAAAGGCGCAGAGATTCAAAAAACGGTCGTAGGAATCTCCCGTAATCCGAATCCGGACATACCCCCGCAAAAATCTCAGTATTTTCAGTTCCATGTATCCCCCATCCTGCTTCCCGCCGATTTTTACTGATATTCCAGTTTCTGGATACAGCCTGTGATCTCAATCTCATCCTTCGCGTAGGACACGATTTTCAGCCGCCTGCCGAAGATGCAGACGTTTCTTTTCTTTGTCACAAGCCGGATCTCCTCCTCCGTATAGGAGGAAATTCCCCTGAAATTCTCAATCCAGACATGTTCCTGTCCGTGCATGGAAATCACGACATTTTCTCCGGAAAAATCGTCGGGAAGTTGAAGCGCTTTTGTCAGGCTGCCTGCCAGCAGAGCATATTTCTCTTTCATAAACGCCTCAATCTGTTTATTATCCAGTATATGAGGGAAGCTTTTGGGTTATGCCCGCCGCCGGTCCAGTTTTTTCGAGAGCATCGTCCCGATTCCCTGCATGATCTGCACCAGGGCCACCAGCACCACAAGCGTCAGAAGCATGATATCTGTCTGATATCTGTAATAACCGTAGCGGATCGCTATGTCTCCAAGTCCTCCGCCGCCGACGACCCCCGCCATCGCGGAATATCCGAGGATCGTTCCGAGCGCGATCGTCACGCCGACAAGCAGGGAGGTCCTGGCCTCGGCAAGCAGTACCTTCCAGATAATCGTTCCGGTACCAGCTCCCATGCTGACGGCCGCCTCCACAACTCCCTGATCAACTTCCTTCAGGGAAGATTCGACCATGCGGGCGATAAAAGGAGCCGCGGCGATGACAAGCGGAACCACCGTCGCGCTGGATCCGTAAGTTTTTCCAACAATGAAGCGCGTCACCGGAATCACTAGGATCAGCAGAATCAGAAACGGAATGCTTCTTGCCAGGTTCACGATAAAATCCAGGATCTTGTAGATGACGGCATTGGGACGGATTCCTTCCCGGTCGGTCACCGTCAGGACGATTCCAAGCGGAAGTCCCAGTATGTAGCCGAACAGAGTCGAAAGCAGCGTCATGTACAGCGTATCGCGCGTCCCTTCCAGAAGCATGAGCAACAATTCCCGGTCAAACATAATTTTTCAACTCCTCCACTCCAAGATTTCTGTCCCGTATGTACTGAATCATCTTATCCGCAATCTCCTGTGACTCCGGAAGCTGCAGAATCATTTCGCCCTCGGCGTTTCCATTGATCGTCTTTGTGTCGGCGAACAGGATATTCACCGGCGTTTTAAACTCCAGCGTGATATTTCCGATAATCGGTTCGAACGCGGTATGATTTGAAAAAGTAACGCGGACGGTTCTTTTCCCTCTCATCCGGCTGATCTGTTCCGTGCCGCTGATGATCAGCCGCCGCGCCGCTTCCGTCTTCGGAGAGCGGAACAGCTCCTCCACGGTTCCGGATTCCTCCAGCCTCCCGTGGTCGAGAACCGCCACATGCCGGCAGATCTGCTGCACAACGCTCATCTCATGCGTGATGACCACGATCGTGATCCCGTATTCCTCGTTGATCTGTTTCAGCAGCGCGAGAATTGATTTTGTCGTCTGCGGATCCAGCGCGCTTGTCGCCTCATCGCACAGAAGAATCGCAGGATTGTTTGCAAGGACCCTTGCGATCGCGACGCGCTGTTTCTGCCCGCCGGAAAGCTGGGCAGGATACGCTTTCGCTTTCTCCTCCAGCCCGACAATCTGCAGCAGCTCCATCGCGCGCTTCTTCGCGTCCTGCTTTTTTACGCCTGCGATTTCCATTGGAAAACATATATTATCCGTCACATTCCTCTGCATCAGCAGATTGAAATGCTGAAAGATCATGCCGATGTCCTGTCTCTTCTGGCGCAGTTCCTTAGCGCTCAGGCCCGCCAGATCCGTGCCGTTGATCAGCACGCGCCCCGATGTCGGTCTTTCCAGCAGATTCAGGCAGCGCACCAGCGTACTCTTCCCCGCGCCCGACAAACCGATAATTCCGAAAATATCTCCCCGTTCAACCTCAAAGCTGACGTCATTGACCGCATCCACCCGGCGGTCCTTCTCCCCAAAAATCTTGCTCACATGTTCAACCTGAATGATTGGATCCATGTCATTCCTCCCGTTTTTTATGACCGTGCAGACAGCCGCCGGTATCCTTTCGTACCGGCGGCTGTATCCGACAGGTCATGACTGCTGTCCGGCCGTTTCTCTCTTTTTAAGCCGTCTTTCCGGCTTTACTCTGTCTTTGCTTCCGTTCCGTCCTCCGTCACGGCTTCGGATTCCGCTTCGGACTCCTCAAAAGGAATTACCGCTCCGTCATAAGTCTCCTCAATATAGGTTTTGATCTCATCCGAGGTAAGCACATCGATCAGAGCCTGAATTTTCTCGCTGT
>CANQEC010000189.1 GCA_947594335.1 uncultured Lachnospiraceae bacterium | reverse complement strand
ATGACCACGATCATGACCATGAAGGTCACGACGAGCATGATCACCATGAAGGTCACGACGAGCATGATCACCATGACCACGATCACGAGCATGATCATCATGACCATGAAGGCCACGACGAGCATGATCACCATGACCATGAAGGCCACGACGAACATGATCACCATGAACATGATCATGACGAACATGAGGATCACGGGGCGCACGATCATGACCATCATCATGACGAGCATGATCACGGCCATGACCATCATGACCATGACGATGCGTGCGGCTGCGGCCATGATCATCACCACGATCATGATGATGCGTGCGGCTGCGGCCACGACCACCACCATCATCATGCGGATGAAGTGTTTACATCCTGGGGACAGGAGACTCCGAAGAAATACACGAAGGCTGAGATTGAGCAGATTCTCGCGAAGCTGGATGAGGGAGACGCATACGGCGTGATTCTCCGCGCGAAGGGCATGCTGCCGACAGCGGAGGGTGTGTGGATCCACTTTGATTACGTGCCGGGCGAATATGAGATCCGCGAGGGCGCTGCCGATTACACGGGACGCTTCTGCGTGATCGGTTCCCAGTTGAAAGAGGACAAGCTGAAAGAGCTGTTCGGATTATAATACAGGGAAAGAAATCGGGTGACGAGATGTCCACGGAAATAGCGGTTTATATCATAACGGGATTTTTGGAGAGCGGCAAGACATCTTTCCTCAGAGATGTTCTGGCCGATGACGAGTTTACCGGCGGCGAGAAAGCTCTGCTGATCCTCTGTGAGGAGGGTGAGGAAGAATACGATGAGAAGCTGCTCGCCGGTATGAATATTGATATCATTACGGTTGAAGATGAAAAAGAGTTCACTCCCGGGTTTCTGACGGAATGCCAGCGGCATTACCGGCCCAGAAAAATATTCATCGAGATGAACGGCATGTGGGACGTGAAGTGGATGTTTGAGAGAGGGCTTCCGGGGAGGCTGGAGATCGTGCAGGTGATCACGATCGTGGACGGCAGTACGTTCGGGGTCTATCTGAACAACATGAGAGGGATTCTGAGCAATCTGTTCCTGTATGCGGAGATGGTGATCTTTAACCGCTGTACGCCCGACATGGAGCTTCACTCCTGGCGGAGAGCGGTGAAGGGCGTGAATCCGGCGGCCATGATCTATTTTGAGGATGACGACGGAAATCCGGTTGATCCAGGAAAGGAAGAGCCTCCGTACGACCTGAGCGCGGAGGTTATCCAGATCGAGGACATAGATTACGGTCTCTGGTATCTGGACGCGACGGAGACGCCTGAACGGTATGACGGGCGGAAGATTCGGTTCCGTGCAAAGGTGATGAAGTCAAGGAAGTTTGGAGAAGGCATCTTTGTGCCGGGGCGCAATGCCATGACCTGCTGTGCCGACGATATCCGGTTCATCGGATATGTCTGCAAAGCGGAGTTTGAACCTCTGCTGAAAGCCCGCCAGTGGATCTGGCTGACGGCGGAGATACGGTATGAGTACAGGAAGGAGTACGAGGAGATGGGACCGGTGCTTTACGCAAAATCCTATGAGCTGACAGGGGCGCCGGAAACGGATCTGGTTTACTTCAATTAAAATTAAAAATGATGCCGGGGACCTGCCGTAAAGTACGGTTTTTGCGGAACAGCACGCGACGGATATGCGGCGCTGTCCCGCGGGAGGACTGTATTTTGCGGCAGGTTTTTCTGTCACAGGAAATTTCGTCCTGTGACAGAAAAGCCTCCGGCTGGATGCGCGGGCCCAGGCATGGAAATAAGCTGCCATCGCAGCACCTGGATCACGCAGCGGGCGCAGAGAAAAGCTCTCCGCCCGAATATAAAAGCTCAGGCAGCAGGATACGCAGCGGAAGATGGGGGATTTACCGATGAAAAAGAATACTTACGAGGGACCGGAACAGGAAAAAGAACGGGAGGATGACGGGCGTGTGATCGCGGATATGAGCGGCGTTCCGCGAGGGTTGCTTGGGAGCCTTCGGGACCGGCCGGAGCGGAGAAATCCGGCGGATGACCGACAGGTAAAGGCAGGGCAGGAAGGCCCGGCGGATAGCTGGCAGGTAAAGGCAGGGCAGGAAGGTCCGGCGGATAGCCGGCAGGTAAGGGCAAGGCAGGAAAGTTCGGCGGACGACCTGCGGAACCGGTCGGAATGGGAAAGCTCCGGAGAAGAGGCGGTGGAAAATCCGCGCCCGTGGGAGGACACCTCTCTGTCGCGAAAAGAGCGCTGGATCTATGCGCTGGGAGCTTTGAAAGCGTCCCTGCTGATCGGCGGCGCCTATATTGTAGGGTTGGGGGCGGTGATCCTTCTGCTGATCCTGTTCTGGGACTGAGCCGGAGCGCGGCGGCAAAACGCGCTGTGCGTCGCCGCCTGTTGCCGGGACTGCGCAAAAAAAGAAAGCCCTCAAAACGGGGCCATAAAATGAGGAGTGCCCCCGGCGTCTGGTACACCGGAGGCTATTATGAAAAAATTTATCAATATGTGTAATGAATGACATTACAGCATTGATTCAAGAGTGTTATCTCAAGAACTGTTTATACTATAGCACCTACTTATGAATAAAATATGAATAAACCGTGAATATTAGGTGAAATTGACATAAATTCAATTCAAAAGCAAAAATGTATTGTATAAAATGCACATGATCAAAAAATAAAGATTTTTTATCTATCGTGCATATATGTCGAAAAAAACAGTTTATATTATCTGACTTTTGTAGTATTATGAAATATATGCAATGATAAAAGAAAGGAGTATGATTATGAGCAATATACCAACCCCCCATATCGCGGCGAAGGAAGGAGATTTCGCGAAAACAGTTCTGATGCCCGGTGATCCGCTCCGCGCGAAATACGTGGCGGAGACATTCCTGGAAAATCCCGTGCTGGTCAATAATGTGCGCGGTGTCAACGGCTTTACCGGAACCTACAAAGGGAAACGTGTGTCCGTTATGGCAAGCGGAATGGGCATTCCGTCCATAGGGATCTATTCCTACGAGCTGTTTAAGTTTTATGACGTGGATAATATTATCCGGATCGGCACCGCGGGCGCTCTGACAGCGGACCTGCATATCCGCGACGTTGTTCTTGGCATGGGCGCGTGCACAAATTCGAATTATGCCGAGCAGTACCAGCTTCCGGGCACGTTCGCTCCGATCGCTTCCTACAAGCTGCTTAAAAGAGCTGTGGACGCTGTCGAGGCGATGGGAAACGTGAATTATAAGGTCGGAAATCTGCTCTCGTCCGACACGTTTTACAGCGAGGGAAGCTTCGATGTGAACTGGCGGAAGATGGGCGTTCTGGCCGTTGAAATGGAGGCGGCGGGACTCTATATGAACGCGGCCCGGCTCGGGAAACATGCGCTGGCGATCTGCACGATATCGGACAGCGTGATCACGGGCGAGGCGACGACCGCCGAGGAGCGGCAGTCGAGCTTCAACGATATGGTCAGGATCGCACTGGAGACGGCGGAGTAAAAGAGGCTGTTCCGCGCCGCGGACGGCAGATCATAAATAAAGGATGAGATGAACGAAGATGGATGAACAGTCAATGCATCAGGAAAGAAACATAACGGATGACGGGCAGCAGGTGGAAAAAAGGACGGTCTGCGTCGTGGGACATAAAAATCCGGATACGGACTCGATCTGTTCCGCGATCGCCTACGCCTATCTGAAAAATCAGGATGAGAGCAGCAGCCGGTATCATTACGTGCCGGTCCGCGCCGGGCAGGTGAGCGCGGAGACTCAGTATGTGCTGGAGCGGTTCGGGACGGAGGCCCCGCTTTTCGTTGACAATATCGGGACGCGCGTCAAGGATATGGAAATCCGCCGGGTGGAAGGAGTCAGAAGCAATATTTCTCTGAAAAAGGCGTGGACACTGATGAAGACGCAGAATGTCTTCACGCTCCCGATTACGACAGAGCAGAATCAGCTGAAAGGGCTGATCACGGTCAACGATATCGCAAAATCCTATATGGAGGAATACAACAGCGAGATCGTTTCCATAGCGAAGACGCCGTACCGCAATATCCTTGAGACGCTTGACGCGGAGATGGTCGTCGGAGATCCGGATTCCTGTTTTGACAGCGGCAAGGTGGTGATCGCGGCCGCGAATCCGGATGTCATGGAGGATTATATCGAAGAGCATGATATGGTAATCCTTGGCAACCGCTATGAGTCTCAGCTCTGCGCGATCGAGATGTCGGCCGGCTGCATCGTGGTCTGCCTTGGCTCCAAGGTGTCGCGCACGATCAAAAGACTCGCGCAGGAGAAGGACTGCCGGATCATCGTGACGCCGCTTGACACGTATGCCGTGGCGCGGCTGATCAATCAGAGCATGCCGGTGGAATTTTTCATGAAAAAGGACAATCTGACGACGTTTCGTCTGACCGATTACACGGAGAATCTCCGTGAGATCATGTCGAAGAAGCGCTACCGTGATTTTCCGATCCTGGACCGCAGGGGACGCTATATCGGGATGATTTCGCGGCGGAATCTCCTCGGCGTGCGCAAAAGGGCGCTGATTCTTGTGGATCACAATGAAGTTTCTCAGGCGATAGACAATGTGCTGGACGCGGAGATTCTGGAGGTGATCGATCACCACAGGCTTGGTTCTCTGGAGACGGTTGCTCCTGTCTACTTCAGAAACCAGCCGGTCGGATGCACGGGGACGATCATCTATCAGATCTACAAAGAGAAAAATATAGAGATACCGGAGAAGATCGCGGGACTTTTGTGCAGCGCGATCATCTCAGACACTTTGATGTTCCGTTCTCCGACCTGTACCTGGATGGATATTCAGGCGGCGCAGGATCTCGCGGCGATCGCCGGGATCGAATGTCAGAGCTATGCGCGGGAAATGTTCGCGGCCGGAAGCGATCTGAAGACGAAATCCCCGGAGGAGATCGTCTATCAGGATTTCAAAAAATTTGAGTTCGGAGACTGGGATATCGGGATCGGGCAGGTGACATCCATGAGCGCGACGGAGCTGGAGGAGATCCGCGACCGTCTGATTCCGTATCTGGACCGTCTGTTTGGAGAGCGCAGCACGAAGCTGGACATGTTGTTCTTTATGCTGACGGATATTATCAACGAGTCGTCGGAGGTGCTCTGCTATGGCAGCGAGGCGGGCGCGCTGGTAGAGGAGGCCTACCAC
>CANQEC010000188.1 GCA_947594335.1 uncultured Lachnospiraceae bacterium | reverse complement strand
GTCCGCGAGATCATCAGCAAGATCCAGAACATGAGAAAAGAAGCCGGCTTTGAGGTCATGGACAAGATCTGCGTGTCCGCAAAGGACAATGAAAAGATCACAAATATTCTGCACAAGTATGAGGCGCAGATCATGGAGGAAGTGCTCGCGCAGAAAGTGAAGTATGAGGAAGCAGCCGGCTTTGTGAAGGAATGGAATATCAACGGCGAGAAGGTTACGCTTGGCGTTGAGAAGATGTAGTATAGTGTGCAATACTGCAGTCCGCGAAGAAATCTGGTAAATGTATGCGGGCTGCAGGTTACTATAAACGTAAAAATTTTTACGAGGAGGCTTTATGAACAAATTATTTGATAAGGAAACATTTAAGGAGCGTGTAAAAGACAATGTCAGAACGCTCTTTCGAAGAACTTACAAGGAAGCGGATCAGCAGCAGATGTTTCAGGCTGTCGCTTATGCAGTGAAGGATGTTATTATTGACAACTGGATGGCAACACAGAAACAGTATGAGATAGATGATCCGAAGACCGTCTATTACATGTCGATGGAATTTCTGATGGGCCGCGCGCTTGGAAACAACCTGATTAACCTGACCGCTTACAAGGAAGTAAAGGAAGCGCTCGACGAGCTCGGCTTTGATCTCAACGTGATCGAGGACCAGGAGCCGGATGCGGCGCTTGGAAACGGCGGACTTGGCCGTCTGGCAGCCTGTTTCCTGGATTCCCTGGCTACGCTGGGCTATTCCGCGTACGGCTGCGGCATCCGCTACCGCTATGGTATGTTCAAGCAGAAGATCGAGAACGGCTATCAGGTTGAGACGCCGGACAACTGGCTGAAGAACGGCAATCCGTTCGAGCTGCGCCGTCCGGAGTACGCGAAGATCGTCAAGTTCGGCGGATATATCCGCACGGAGTATGACCAGAGGACAGGAAGGACGCACTTTATCCAGGAAGGATACCAGAGCGTGCGCGCGATTCCGTTTGATATGCCGATTTTGGGATACAACAATAATGTCGTAAACACGCTGCGCGTGTGGGACGCCGAGGCAATCAACGACTTCCAGCTTGACTCTTTTGACAAAGGTGATTATCACAAAGCTGCGGAGCAGGACAATCTTGCAAAGAATATCGTTGACGTCCTGTATCCGAACGACAACCACTATTCAGGCAAGGAGCTGCGTCTGAAACAGCAGTATTTCTTTATCTCCGCGAGCGTACAGGCAGCTATTGCAAAATACAAAAAGAAACATGATGATATCCGCAAGTTCCATGAGAAGGTGACCTTCCAGCTGAACGATACGCATCCGACGGTTGCGATCGCCGAGCTGATGAGGATCCTTGTCGATGAAGAGGGCCTTGAGTGGAACGAGGCGTGGGAAGTGACCTCAAAGACCTGCGCGTACACGAACCATACGATCATGTCGGAGGCTCTTGAAAAATGGCCGATCGAGCTGTTCTCAAGACTGCTTCCGCGTATCTACCAGATCATCGAGGAGATCAACCGCAGATTTGTACATGAGATCCAGCAGAAGTATCCGGGCAACCAGGAGAAGATCCGCAAGATGGCCATCATCTACGACGGCCAGGTGAAGATGGCGCATCTGGCGATCGCGGCGGGTTATTCTGTCAACGGCGTTGCGCGTCTGCACACGGAGATCCTGAAGAATCAGGAGCTGAAGGACTTCTATGAGATGATGCCGTGGAAATTCAACAACAAGACGAACGGCATCACGCAGAGACGTTTCCTGCTTCACGGCAATCCGCTTCTGGCGGACTGGGTGACGGCGCATATCGGCGACGAGTGGATCACCGACCTTCCGCAGATCGCGAAGATGAAGATATTCGCGGATGATGAAAAAGCGCAGCAGGAATTTATGAACATCAAATATCAGAACAAGCTGCGCCTGGCAAAATATATCAAAGAGCATAATGGCGTCGATGTAGATCCGCGCTCAATCTTTGACGTACAGGTCAAGAGACTGCATGAGTACAAGCGTCAGCTCCTGAATATCCTTCACGTTATGCATCTGTACAACCAGATCAAGGATCATCCGGAGATGCCGTTCTATCCGAGAACCTTTATTTTCGGCGCGAAGGCGGCAGCAGGCTACCGCCGCGCGAAGCTGACGATCAAGCTGATCAACAGCGTGGCCGACGTGATCAACAACGACCGTTCCATCAACGGCAAGCTGAAGGTCGTATTTATCGAGGATTACCGTGTATCCAACGCGGAGATCATCTTTGCGGCCGCGGATGTATCCGAGCAGATCTCGACCGCGAGCAAGGAAGCTTCCGGAACAGGAAACATGAAATTTATGCTGAACGGCGCTCCGACGCTCGGAACGATGGACGGCGCGAACGTCGAGATCGTGGAGGAAGTCGGAGAGGACAACGCGTTTATTTTCGGACTCTCCGCGGACGAGGTTATCCGCTTTGAGAATTACGGAGGATACTATCCGACCGATTACTTCAACAACGACCAGGATATCCGCCGTGTGCTGATGCAGCTGATCAACGGGGAATATTCCCACGGCGATATGAATATGTTCCGTGAGATTTATGATTCACTGCTGAATACCAACAGCAGCGACAGACCGGACACGTACTTCATCCTGGCTGATTTCAAGGCCTACGCGGCGGCGCAGAGCCGTGTCGAGGAGGCGTACCGCGATGAAAAGCGCTGGGCGAAGATGGCGATCCTGAACATGGCGTGCAGCGGCAAGTTTACCTCCGACAGAACGATCCAGCAGTATGTGGATGAGATCTGGCATCTTGATAAAGTGGAAATCAAGGTGGATCCGGAGAGCTTTGAGGTATAAAAGATTTTTGAAGAGGAAAAGTATTAAATAAAGGACTGCCGTTCCGGCGATCAGCCAAATGATCGGGGAGCGGCAGTTTTTTATGCGCAGCACACGAACCGCGCGGACGAACAGGAAGGAAAACCGCCTCCTGCTCGATCGCAGGCCCAGGAATGGAAATCGGCTGTCATTCCATCTTTTTTGTATAACAAATATTTTTCTGGAAATCATATCATTAAACCGCTCTGGTGTGCAGGTGAGGAGATACTTTGGAATATTGGTACATCCGCTGCCGGTCACAGGATGAAGCAGAATCCCTCTGCGGGTTGTGAACGCGGCAGCAGATGAACAGAAATCATGTTGCGGGATGACCGGCGCGTGAACCATAACAAAGTAGACAGCGCGGCGCAGCAGCAAGAGGAATAAAGTATGAGGTGAATGATATGAACAGAAGGTTTTTCAGGGATTTGGTGACCAGGAGGAGCAGCGCGTGGACATTCGGACTGTGTCTGACAGGGGTGCTGGTGATCGGTACGATCGTTGCTTTGGACAGCGCCAGAACAGAAGATCCAAAGCAGCCGGAGACGATGGAGCAGGCGTACCTGGATGAAGATTATCAGGAAAGCGGCGAATCGGCCGGACAGGCGGGAAGCGTCGGGGATATGGTTCTGGCGGATGCCGGCGGCGCGGATGCAGGGGAAACCCTGAACGAGGAAGCAGAGGATACGGTGAATGTGTCTTCGGGAAATGCCGAGGAGGATACAGGAGAAACGTACACGGACGATTCTTTGGATGAAACAGCGCAGGAAGCTGCGGCAGGAGAGAACGCGCCGGAGGCTGAGCAGGCAGGGGATGAAGAAGCCGCAGAAGAGGCGGCATCCACGAATGTGATCTCAGAGGAAGCGCTTCTTGAGGCAGGAGCTTCGTTTCAGGAGACGGATACGCTGCTCTGGCCCGCGGCAGGCACGATTCTGATCGATTACAGCATGGACGGAAGCGTGTATTTTCCGACGCTTGACCAGTATAAATATAACCCTGCTCTGATCATTGGAAGCAGTGTGGGAAATCAGGTCGTCTGCGCGGCGAAAGGAATCGTGGAGTCCGTCGATACAAATGAAGTAAACGGTCTGACAATGACGGTCAATATCGGAAACGGCTACCGTCTGGTTTACGGACAGCTGAAAGAGGTTTCCGCCGCTCCGGGGGACGTCGTCGAGGCGGGCAGCGTGATCGGCTATGTCAGCGAGCCGACCAGATTCTACACAAAGGAAGGCAGCAGCCTGTATTTCCAGATGACAAAGGATCAGGTTCCGGTGGATCCGATCCTGTATCTGGAATAAACAGCGTTTTGACGTTTCTATGTTCCTGCCCGACGGCAGGGCTTAAAAAAGAAGATGCACAAAAATGAAATCCGGGAGTATAATAAAGCATGGAAATCCAGCAGCTGACAGCCTTAGGGCTTTTATTCATGATGTTGCCGGATATGTCCGGTATAAACGTTTACTGAAAAACCCGCCCCGGACGGCATCCATCGGTTTTCATTCATGGTTTTCCGGCAGACCTTTATCTGTCCGGGGATGCGGATATCTTTTGGAAAAGGGCGGGAGAAATTACAATACTGGAAATATACTTCTGGTTACTGTTATGTAACTTTTTCAGACAGCTGCTTTAAATAGAAACAGGGGGATGGTGTTCCATCCCTGTACATAGCCGGAAGCTTTCTGATGTGTGACAAGAGCCGGAGAAAAATCACAGATTCAGATGAGGAATCTGAAGGGAGAGGGATCAGACATGGACTTAAAAGCGGAGACGGGCGGAAATTATACTTATATGGTGAGGTGCAGCGACGGCTCGATCTATACAGGATGGACAACCATGCTTGAGCGAAGAATATCCGAGCACAACAGCGGCAAAGGAGCCAAGTATACAAGAAGCCGGCGGCCGGTGGAGCTGATCTATTATGAAGAAAGTTCTTCCAGACAGGAGGCGATGAGAAGGGAAGCAGAGATCAAAAAGATGACCAGAGAGCAGAAAATAGAACTTGCAAAAAAACAAAAAAAGTGATTGACAAAAACAGGGTATTTAAGTATAATGAGAAAGCGCTGTGAGGCGAGCAAAAATTGATATTGTTTTAAGAATTCAGGAGAAATACTCAAGAGGCTGAAGAGGCGCCCCTGCTAAGGGTGTAGGTCGTTAATCGCGGCGCGAGGGTTCAAATCCCTCTTTCTCCGCTCTGTCTTCCAAAGAGAAGACAGAAAAACTTTTGAAAAAAAGTTAAAAAAGCTGTTGACAAACTCCGAAAGATGTGATAACCTATCAGAGTTGCGCCGGACAAGAGAGAGCGGCGGACAGCAGCAGAACCTTGACAACTGAACAGTGAAACAACCTTGA
>CANQEC010000187.1 GCA_947594335.1 uncultured Lachnospiraceae bacterium | reverse complement strand
CGCACCTGGCCGTCTCCGAAAATAATGAATTTCGTCGTGGTCAGCGCAAGCAGTCCCATCGGTCCGCGCGCGTGCAGCTTCTGGGTGCTGATACCGATCTCCGCGCCGAAACCAAATTCAAAACCGTCGGTAAACCGCGTCGAGGCATTGACATAGACCGCCGCCGCATCGATCTCATCCAGGAATTTCATTGCATGCGCGTAATCCTTCGTGATGATCGCCTCGGAATGGCCGGTATTGTAGCGGTTGATATGCGCGATCGCTTCCTCCAGGGAGGATACGGTCTTCACCGAGAGAATATAATCCAGGTACTCTGTCCCCCAGTCCTGCTCCGTGGCCGCCACGCCGCCTTCAATACAGGCGAGCGCTTCCTTGTCGCAGCGCAGCTCAACCTTATGCTCATCCAGCTTCTGCTTCAGCTTTCCAAGAAGTTCTTTCTCGATATCCCTGTGAACGACCAGCGATTCGCATGCGTTGCATACGCCGATCCTCTGTGTCTTCGCATTATTGATGATCGAAACCGCCATGTCAAGATCCGCGCTGTCGTCCACATAAATATGGCAGTTTCCGGTTCCTGTCTCAATCACCGGGATCGTGCTGTTCTCAACAACCGCCCTGATCAGCCCTGCGCCTCCCCGCGGGATCAGCACGTCCACATACTGTTTCAGTTTCATGAAACGGGAGGTAACCTCACGGTCCGCCGCGTCGATCAGCTGAATCACATCCGCGGCAATACCGCAGTCTTTCAGGGCATCCCGGATAATGGAAACAATCACCCGGTTGGAATGGATCGCGTCGCTCCCGCCTTTAAGGATCACTGCGTTTCCGGTCTTAAAGCAGAGTCCGAAAGCATCGGACGTCACATTCGGTCTTGATTCATAGATAATGCCGATCACGCCGAGCGGCACACGTTTTTGTCCAATCAGAAGGCCATTGGGCCGCTTTTTCATCCCGATCACCTCGCCGATCGGATCATCCAGGGAAGCAATCTGACGCAGTCCTTCCGACATTCCCCTGATCCTGGCATCATCCAGCATCAGCCTGTCGACAAGTCCCTCTTTCATATTATTTTCGCGCGCTATGCGTATATCAGCGCGGTTTGCCTCAAAGATTTCTTCGCGCCGCTTTTCAAGCGCGTCCGCAGCCGCGAGAAGCGCCCTGTCTTTATCCGCTGAGGAAAGATTTCTGATCAGAGGTTCCGCGCGCTTTGCCTTTTTCCCGATATTCGCAAGCAGGACATCCGGATCGGCGATGATGCGCTCCTCCGTCACCAGATACTTCGGACAGATGTCAAATACATCGCTCACCACTTCATCCATGATCTGAAATTCAAACGCGGCGGCTATTGTCGGATGGAACGGGTGCGCTGCCAGAAATTTGTCATAAAAACCTTTTCCGTAGCCGCAGCGGTGGCGGTTCCCGTCAAAGCCGACCCCCGGAATGATCACCAGAGCGTCCTCATCATTCGCCGGATTTTTCGCTTCCGGTTCCGGTATCCCGAAATATCCGGGCTTCACGGCATCATAGGAAGTTATGTAATAATATGACATGGTATCGCCTTCCACCTTCGGCGCAGCTACCTTCTTCCCCTGCTTCCATGCTTCCTCAATAATCCCGCGGGTCATGACTTCCGCATTATAATCCATATAGACATAAACGGAAGAGGCCTTCTGAAAATCCTCCATCTGAATGATCGTCTCACAGATCGTGCGGCTCTTTGCCTCAAGCTCCTGCTTGAGCTGTTCTTTTCTTCTGGCAAACACCAGTTTTCTAATGTCCTCTTTTTTCATATTTTTCCCCCAGATTCTCTATTGTTCCGTCCGGATTTATCACATCGATCCGGTCAAGCTGCCCGCGGAGATTCCGCCGGATTGCCTCTATGTACTCCTTCCTGAGCAGCGCCTGCTCCTCGCGCTCCGCTTCTGTCAGGCCTTTGGTCTTTGATTTCCTTGCCAGCTCGTTGATTCTCTGAAGCTTCGCCTCATTCATAAATTATCTTCCTCCAGAATATCGATCAGATAAAAATCCCTGTCATGCTGTCCCCTGAACAGTGTTCCCAGCTTTTTCCCCTGCACGATCTTGTGCAGAATATGGAAATCCTCTCCGTTCGCAATAATCATGTCGGCGCCGGCTGATGTGGCAATCCTCGCCGCGGAAAGCTTGGTAGCCATGCCGCCCGTTCCAACGCTGCTGCTGCTTCCCTTTCCCATCTGCATCAGTTCTTCGTCAACCTTCTCCACCGTATCGATAAACCTCGCGTCCGGACAGGTGTGCGGATCATCCGTATAAAGTCCGTCGATATCCGACAGCAGGATCAGCAGATCCGCTTTCAGAAGCGCCGCGACAATCGCCGAGAGCGTATCGTTATCACCGAATTCGATCTCATAGGTGGATACCGTATCATTTTCATTGACGATCGGGATCGCCCCCATCGCAAGAAGCTCCTCAAATGTATTGGAGGCGTTTTTGCGGTTCAGATTGTTGATCATCGTGTTCTTGGTCATCAGGATCTGGGCTGCTCTATGTCCGTATTCGCTGAACAGCTTCTGATAGATCATCATCAGCTGAGCCTGGCCGATTGCCGCGCAGGCCTGTTTTTCAGCGAGTTTTTTGGGTCTGTGATGGAATCCGACTGCCTGCCGTCCCACCGCGATCGCCCCCGAGGATACCAGTATCACGTCCTTCCCCATATTCTTCAGATCACAGAGTTCGCGTACCAGAACCTCAAGCTTTGTAAGATTCAGCGCCCCTGTTTCCTCATGCGTGATCGAGGAGCTTCCGATCTTCACTACGATCCGCCGTTTGTCCTTTAAATATTCCCTTGTTTTCTCTTCTTCTGTTTCTGTTGTTTTTATCGTTTCTGTTGTCTCCGTTGTCTCCATCGTTCCAAAATGTCTCCGGGACTGCTATCTGAGCAGCCCAAGCTTTCTTATGAATTTAATAATCAGATGTCCTTTCGGCATCGCCGCGATCTCTTCGAGCGTGATTCCCCTGAAGGATACAAGTCCCACACAGTAGATAATAACGCCGACCAGAATACCGACGCAGGTTGCAAACGCATTGCCGAACAGTTTGTTTACTCCCAGATACGCAATGTACGCTCCTGCTCCCATGATGACGGACGCGACTACCGGGATAACAAACGTCCTCCATATCTCCTGGCGGTAATTCAGGAACCGGCCAATCGCCAGCCCGTTCAGAACGCTGACCATAACCGCAAAAAAGATGTTGGCGTAAATCACGGCATAGATATTCAGATTCGCCGTCGTCAGAAGGAAGTACAGCAGGATAAAATGAAATACGAGCGAAACCGCACAGTTAATCAGAGGCTGCCTCAGCTTCCCGAGTCCCTGCAGAATACCGGTCGTAAGCGTTGAAAGGCCATAAAAGATCGTCATCAGCGCCCCTGCCTGCATGATTCCCGCCGCAAGGGGAAGTCCCTCTTTTGTACTCGGGAACAGCAGCTGGATGATCGGTCCGCCAAGCGCCGCCATACCCACTGCGCTCGGAATTGTCAGCAGCATCGTAAAACGTATGGATGTCTGCACCTTGTCCACCGCGTCCCATCTTCTCCGCCGCTGTACCGCCGCGGCAAGGCTGGGAACCATCGACGGGGCCAGACAGGAAGCCAGCGATAACGGCACATTCATCAGAACCCTGAATTTTCCTGTATAGATACCCCAGATCGTCCCGTATTGTCCTTCGGTGTATCCCTGGCTGCGCAGCACCTTGTTGAATATACCCTGATCCGCCACATTCGTGATATTGTAAAGAACAGTGCTTAAAACAATCGGCAGGATCGTGAGGGCCAGCACATGGTAAATCTCTTTTCTTGATTCCCGCCTCTCCGTATGATCCCTGCGCATCTGCGCCCTGATCGTACTCTTTTTCCCGAGATAGATCATCATCATAAAGAGCATCGCCACAGTAAGGCTTACAACCGTTCCGAACGTTCCTCCGGCCGCGCCCCACGCCGGGCCAAGCAGCTCGCTTCCCCCGTCAGCCGCAAGAGACATCCCGTATTTGTACATGATGCCCGCGCAGATGAGAGTTACCGCCGCGTTTACGATCTGTTCCAGCACCTGGGACACCGCCGTGGGCACCATGGTGGAATACCCCTGAAAATACCCGCGGAAAGCTCCCACGATCGCACAGATCAGGATCGCCGGGGCAAGCACGCGCAGCGCGTGTACCGCAAGTTCGAAGGACATTACATATTTCGTAATGACCCCCGCCAGCAGATACGTCAGGAGCGCTGCAATGCCTCCGGCAACGACAGCAAAGCGGACCGCGCACAGAAAAACTCTGTGCGCATTCCGGTATTCTCTGCGGTTCAGCCGCTCGGACACCAGCTTGGAAACCGCCAGAGGCAGGCTGAATGACGATATCATCAGAATGATGTTGTAAATCTCATTTGCGGTCGAATAATAGCTGTTTCCCGTATCCCCGAGAATATTTGTCAGCGGGAACCTGTAAATCATGCCGATGATCTTGGCGATGATCGAAGCGGCAGCCAGTATCGACCCCTGAACCAGATAGTTTTTACTGCTTGTTCTTTTACTTTTCACAATAACCTCTGCTTAATTTCCGCTGTTTGCAAAAGAATCGGTATCGGGATAAAGGGCAACCTGCCCGCTCTCGGAATCCAGAATAATGCACACCCATGTCTTTCCCTGATTGAGCGTGATCTCATTTCCGTCCAGATCATAGTAGTGCGTCACGCCAAAATTCTCCTCGGCAAACACGTCCTCTTTGTCAACTGCGTCCTTCTTCCATGTGATATCAATCGCTTTTCCGTTTGTGATATATTTTCCTTCTCCTCCGGCAGTCACATCGATATTCAGATAGCCGTTTTCATCGAACGGTTCCCACGGGCAGTACTGAAGAATGATATTCGTGTAGGTAAGTCCGTTCCCTGTCATCATGTCAATCTGCGGGCCGCCGTACTGATACCTGGAATATTTCCCCGTCGAGCTGTCGTACGTGAAATAGGCGCTGTTATACTCATATCCCGGTACGACCACAACCGCGTCCTCCCCGCCGTCAAGAGTCACGGGAGCGCCGTCCTGCGCAAACTGATAATGTCCGTTCTGCGCGAGATATTCATCCGAATAGGTTCTTGGATAATTCCGGAACTTAATCCCTTCCTGGACAAGATTATAATTAGTAAATACATTGTGGGGCGCCTCAAA
>CANQEC010000186.1 GCA_947594335.1 uncultured Lachnospiraceae bacterium | reverse complement strand
AATGAACCGAGCAGGAGGCGGTTTTCCCCTCCTGCCCGCCGTGCGGCCCGCATGCTGCGCCAGCAGCTGATTTCCATGCCTGGGCCTGCGCATATGATACAAACAAAGCAAGGGCATTCCTCTGCCTCTGCCAGAACGCCCTTGTCTTTCGATATGTCATAATACCAGCGCGTGTTTTTTTTGTCAACCCTCAAACTTTCCGTCATTCTCCATATACTATTACTGGGGATTGACATATCGTTCCACATGTGCTAGTATTTTATCATTCGCAACGTAGTTTTTAAAACTACATGTAACATTGAGGCTAAAAAGGGGGTTGTTTTATGCATCTTACTATACGAGATCCCGGCAGCGCCATCACACATTTTATCGGGATGCTGCTCGCTACCTTTGCTTCCATACCGCTTCTGACGAAGGCTGCCATGACAGGAAACCCTGCCGCCGTGGCTTCCATGACCGTCTTTATGACGAGCATGATCCTGCTGTACGCGGCAAGCACTCTGTATCATTCGGTGAATCTGTCAGGAAACGCTCTGAAGCGCTTTAAAAAAATAGACCACATGATGATCTTTGTACTGATCGCGGGTTCCTACACTCCGGTCTGTCTGCTTGTACTGCCGGCGCCCGCAGGTCGTCTCCTGCTCGCCGCTGTCTGGGGACTTGCAGCAGTCGGAATCCTGCTGAAGGCGCTCTGGGTCACATGCCCGAAATGGTTTTCTTCCATCATTTATATCGCGATGGGATGGCTGTGCATCTCCGTATTCGGCCAGCTTTTTGAACTGCTCACGCTTTCGCAGTTTCTGTGGCTGCTCACGGGAGGCATCGTCTACACGATCGGGGGAATCATCTACGCGCTGAAGCTTCCCCTGTTCAATTCCCGCCACAAATATTTCGGTTCCCACGAAATTTTCCATCTGTTCGTGATGGGCGGCAGCATCTGTCACTTCATCTGCATGTACGAACTGTTATAGAATCACCGGGGCTGTCGGGAAATATGTTAACCGGGAGCTTGTTATAATCCCATTGGACATTTTCCGACAGCCCCGTCTTCTTTACAACTCTTTTTCCTGGTGGTACAATAGCGGGGAAATATTCTGTTGTAAAGGAGCAATTATTATGAATGCTGTTTCAAACCAGACTTCTCAAAAACGTATCCGAAAGATCCGGCATATGATTCTTCTGATGCTGTTTTTCCTTGTGTCCGTCTCAATTCCCCGGACGACCTCTCTCGCAGCAAATACAGCGTCCATCACATCCTGCCGCCTGATCAGCAAGAAAAAAGTCCGCGTCACGGCATCAATTCCAAAGCCCAAGGCAGTCACCGGGAAAAAATGCTATCTGTTTGCGCTGACTCTTTCCGATTCGAAAATCTCGTCGAAAGCAATTCCGCTCAAATCCGGAAACAAGGCCAAAAAAATGACTTTCACTGTTCCTTTGAACAGTTCCAAATCGTCAAGCGTGCTGTACTCGCGCTTTGTACTGGCCCAGAAGAACAAGAACGGATCCTACAAACCGATCAGCAACGCGGTCTATCTCGCAAATCCGCAAAAGGCCGCGCAGTACAAGTACAGTTTCCCGACAGCGGTCTCAAAAAAGGGACTTCAGATAAACGCGGAGATGCTCGAGGACGCGGAGGAGCTTAACGTTCACCACGCCGCCATCAACATGTCGTTTTCCGACCTGATCGCGCTGCCGTCCGAACAAAATACATATTCAGGCATCCCCTACACGTACCAGAAAACCACCTACTGGTTCCGCAAAGGCACCATTAATTATTACGACAAACAGCTCATCGCGCTGAAAAAAACAAACACTACCGTGAGCGCGATCCTGCTGCTTGGCTGGCGCAGCGATCTGACGCATCTGATCTATCCGTCGGGACGCAAGGAGGGCCACGCCTACTACGCGTGGAATACAGCCGAGGCATCCGCGCGCAAACAGCTTCAGGCGACCGTCTCGTTCCTCGCCTCCCGCTACACCAGCAAAGCGGCCAAAAACGGGCAGATCGTCAACTGGATCATCGGGAACGAGGTCAACGACTATAAAAACTACAATTACGCCGGCGAGAAAAAGCTCGATCAGTACGCCATGATTTACGCGAACGCGTTCCGTCTCGCGTACAATACGATCGTCAGCACCTACTCCAACGCCCGCGTTTATATCTCCCTGAACCACCTGTGGAACACGAATACCGTAACCGGGACCTTCCCCGCGCGCAAAATGCTTGACGCTTTTGCCAAAGCTTTAAGTTCCCAGGGAAACATTTCCTGGAACCTGGCCTACCACCCGTACAGCTCCCCGCTAACCGAGCCCAAATTCTGGGAAAACACGAACAAACAGCTGACCGAATCCCTGACCACACCGGTCATCAACATGGGGAACATCAGCCTTCTTTCCTCCTATATCCGGAAAACTTACGGAAAAAATACCCGGATCATTCTTTCCGAGCAGGGATATACCTCTGTGCAGAACGGGAAAAATGTGGAAAAAGAACAGTCCGCCGCGATCGCCTACAGTTATTACCTGACCGAAGCGGACGATATGATCGACTCTTTCATTATGAACAGGCACGTTGACAATTCGATCGAGACCGCTCAGGGGCTGAACCTTGGACTGTGGACGACCAGCAAGGGAGAACGCGAGTCGGCGGATCAGAAAAAGGATTCCTGGACCGTCTTCAAGTACATGGACACCTCCCAGTCAAAAAAGGTTACTTCCGCCGCGCTGGACATCATAGGCGCAAGCAGCTGGAAAAAACTGATCAAAGGCTTCAAGGCCTCCCTGTATTCCAAGATTTCTGCTTCCACTGCCAAGCTGAATACCGTGACAGGCTATACAAAAAGCGCCGATATCCCGGATGGCTGGAGCGGCTACGGAGCCGTCCTGAAGCTTTCAAAGGCGGAACAGAAGCTGACAGCAGCTCACGATTCACAGCGCAACGCCAATGTTGTCTGGGGATTTTCACAGGAGTTCAAAACGGCCGTGGATTTCACCTCTGATCCCCTCTTCTTCACAACGGTGACGATCAGCGGGGCAAAAAAGAAAAATGTCACGATGAAGCTGAAATTTTACAGCGGAAACAATATCCTGGAAAGCGAGGGAACGATCAAGGCCGATCAGCCGGTTCTCCTTGGAGTTAACCTGTCCAAATGGAAATACAAAGATAATGTGACGCGGATCCAGGTTCTCACCGCCCCGACCAACGGAGGCGGCTGGAAAAAGGACGCGCAGTTTGAAATGTTCTTCCCTGTACGCGGAAAGTAAAACTCAGGGGCTGTCGGGAAAATCATCTCCCGGCAGCCCCTGATTCATTCTGATTCATTATTTATAAAATCACTGCACGGCATCCCCGCGCTCTTTTGCCAGCACGCATCCGACGCTTTTCACTCTGCGTTCCAGACAGCCCAGACACTGGGCGGATTCCTCACCCGTGCAGATCTTATTGTCGTAAAGCTCATACTTTTTCCTGGTCCTGACCGGAGAAAGATTCGGCATCACCACGTTCGCGCCCGCGAGCAGTCCCTTCTCCCTTCCCAGCGGATCCATCGTCCCAAGCGCGGTCGTCGCGGGGAGCAGCACCTTCGGAAGCAAAATACGGATGACCGACAGCAGAAACAGAGTCAGAGGCACGCTGCCGGCAGGTTCCTCCGCAAATCTGGTGTCATGATGCGGGATAAACGGACCTATGCCGACCATCTGAGGCTGCAGTTCTTTTAAAAACACCAGATCCTCCGCGATATGTTCCGGCGTCTGCCACGGGGATCCCACCATAAAACCGGCCCCGACCTGATAGCCGAGCTCCTTGAGATCGTACAGACACTGTTTGCGGACCTTCAGGCTCATCGATGCGGGATGAAGCATTCCATAATGTTCTTCATTCGCCGTCTCATGGCGGAGCAGATAGCGGTCAGCCCCGGCTTCGCGGAACAGACGGTAGCTCTCATACGGTTTTTCCCCGATCGACAGCGTTACGGCACAGTCCGGATATCCGCTCTTGATCGTGCGCACAAGATCCGCGATCTTTTCATCCGTATACCAGGGATCTTCCCCTCCCTGCAGCACAAAGGTCCGGTAGCCAAGCGCGTACCCCTGCGAGCAGCACTCCAGGATTTCCTCTTTGGTAAGCCGATACCGGTCCGCGTTCTTATTGCCCGCGCGTATCCCGCAGTAATAGCAGTTATTTTTACAGTAATTCGTAAATTCGATCAGCCCGCGCGTAAAGACTTTATCGCCGTAATACTGTTTTCTCAGCTTTACGGCCTCCTCTCCAAGAAGCCCGGCAGTCCCGGGATCCTCCGACGCGCGGATAAGCTCTGCAAATTCATCCTTCGTCAGATCATGTGTTTCTATCAGTTTTTGTACCAGTTCCATGGACTGCCTCCTTCCTGCAGATCACCCTTTTGGATCTTTTCTTTTGTCCAGGTCCTGTCCGGGATTTTCTCACATGCCGCTTTTTGCTTCCATCTTTGCTTCCATATTTGCTTCCATCTCCGTCTCATCTTCCTCCAAAAGAGACTGCTGCTCTTTTGGAAAGCAGAGCGAAAGAATCTCGTCCCAGATTTCATCTCTTCCCTGCCGGGTCAAGGCCGAAAACGGGAAAATCCGGGTCTCTGATTTTAAGCCAAGTCCCTGGCGGATCATCTTCAGGTGTTTTGGCACCTGACTTCTTTTGATCTTATCCAGCTTCGTGGCTATGATAACCGGATCGCAGCCCTGACTGCGGATCCAGTTGTACATCATACTATCATTCTGGCTGGGCTCATGGCGGATATCGACCAGCAGGAACACTGCGCGAAGCTGCTTCGAGCTGTGCAGATAGCGCTCGATCATCGTCCCCCACTTTTCCTTCTCGGTTTTCGATACCTTTGCGAACCCATATCCCGGAAGATCAACAAAATACAGTTCATGACCGATATTGTAAAAATTGATCGTCTGCGTCTTCCCCGGCTGGGAGCTCGTCCTGGCAAGCGCCTTGCGGTTCAGAAGTCCGTTGATCAGCGAAGACTTTCCGACATTCGACTTCCCCGCAAAGGCAATCTCCGGCAGATGATTGACCGGAAGCCTGCTCGTAATCCCGCACACCGTTTCCAGTTCCGCGCTTTTTGTAACCATATTTGCCGTCATATCCGTCCCTCCAGGCAGAAAAGCGCTCACCGCACAAGTGCGTAATGCAGCACTTCCTGCATTGATTTTACATAAATGATCTTCAGTCCGCCGGTAATCTCCTC
>CANQEC010000185.1 GCA_947594335.1 uncultured Lachnospiraceae bacterium | reverse complement strand
ATTGCCCGGGAACTGAGTATTTTCGGCGGATTTTATGCCGGGAGCAGTGCGTATTATCTTGTGTTTGGGCAGGAAAATCCGGGTGAGAGTGATTCGGTGGAAGTTGTACGTATTGTGAAATATGACAGGGAATGGAACCGGTTGGGATCGGCGTCTCTTCGCGGAGCAAATACCACGGTGCCGTTTGACGCGGGAAGTCTCCGCATGGCCGAATATGGGGGGTATCTGTATATCCGTACCTGCCATCTGATGTATATGTCTTCTGACGGACGAAATCATCAGGCTAATCTTATGATTCAGGTGCGGACTTCTGATATGACGATTACAGACTCCTACAGTGATATTATGAATTCTTCAGTCGGATATGTCAGCCATTCATTTAACCAGTTTATCCTTGTCGATGACGGGGGGAATCTGGTAGCGCTGGATCATGGAGACGCTTATCCCCGTGCACTTTTGCTGGGGAAGTACGGACAGAAAGCAGGCAGCAGCACTTTTCAGTCACGGTATGAAAATGTTAACCTGCTGACATTCCAGGGAGAGACGGGAGATAATGATACAGGAGCTTCTGCCGGAGGACTGGAGTATTCTTCTTCCAGTTATCTCACAGCCGGAAGTTCGGTTCCACAGGATGAGAACTGGGCGGCTCATGATGTACAGAATATTTTTGTCACAGCAACCTCACGGAGCAGTTTTTCCGGATCCGGAAGCAGGCTGAAGTGGATCACAGATTACGCGCAGGAAGGAGAGATAACCGCCTCCACACCGCATCTGGTTAAACTTTCCGCGGATTCCTTCCTGCTTCTGTGGGATGAGATGAGCACGGATTCATGGGATCCGGATCCGCAGAAACTTTGTTACCTGTTTCTGGACGGAAACGGGAACCCGGTGGGCGGTATCCGCAAAGCAGACGGATATCTGTCTGACTGTAAACCTGTTGTGTCCGGTGACGGAGTAATCTGGTATGTCACAGACGGGGAAAAGCTGATGTTCTATATGGTGGATTCCGATGGAAATTTCCGCTCTGAAGTCGGGCATATGCATGCTTACGAGCCGGAAATGGCATTCGGGATGGCGGATGTAAGAGTTGGCCTGATTGAAGGGACTGCAGGCAACAGACTGACGACAAATACGGATGGTGTTGTCACATATTCTTCCAGTAATCCGGACATAGCGGTTGTGGATCAGGAAGGGAATGTCACGCTGAAAGGCCTTGGTACATGCATAATCACAGCGAAAGCGGCGGCGGGCATCAATTACCGCGCGAAATCTCTGTCTTATACACTGAATGTACTGGATCTGCTCAGGCAGACCATAAAGGCGCCGGAAACACTCACCTGTACCTATGGGGATGAAAGCTTTTCGCTGAATGTGTCCTGTGAGGGAGATGCGGAACTGACGTATTCCGTGGCGGATGACAGTGTGGCGGAGGTTTCTGACGGGGGAACAGTAACGGTCAAAAAGGCTGGAACGACGGAAATTTACGTGAAGGCAGAACCAACGGACCGGTATACAGGCGCGCAGGCGACAGTCAGCCTTACAGTCAGTCCGAAAAAAATCAATGATGTCAAAGTGGCATTTTCTAAAATCGGTAAGTTTTCTTATTCTGAAAGTGAGAAATATATAATTGCCATGGACGGCGGCAGCCGACTGCAGGAAGAGAAAGATTATACATGCTGGGTATCATCCTGGATGTTGTTGGAATCCACTGATCAGGTAAAGCTGACGCTGACAATCAGAGGACGGGGCAACTATACAGGCAGTGTGGGTAAAACGATGGTTTCTATCTGTGAAAAGACGGTTCTTTCTGATCTTAGGATGGAAGGGAATGGAGCTGTGCTGATCTGGGAGCAGGAGTCAGGCGCTCTTGGATACGAAGTTTACAGGAAGCAGGGTTCTGGAGAATATCAGTGTGTTCAGGTCATTGAGGACAACAGCATAACCAGTTGGACAGACGAACAGGCGAAAAATACGGACGAAAACATTTCCTATTATGTCAGGGCATACACGAAAAATGATTCCGGGATTCTTTATGCGGAGGCTTCTGATGAGAAATCAGCAGGTATTCCCATGAAAGAATGTACGGCGGATCTTTCCAAGAGCAGTTATACGTACAGCGGGACTGCGAAAAAACCTTCTGTGACGGTAAATTACGGAGGTAAAAAGCTGAAAGAAGAGAGAGATTACACTGTTTCGTATAAGAATAATATAAATGCAGGGACAGCTTCAGTTGTGATTACCGGCGCCGGAAATTACAGAGGGAGTATACAGAAAACGTTTAAAATTCAGAAAGCGAAGCAGTCCCTGAAAGTTTCCATATCATCCAGGACGATAAAGAAAGGGAAGAAAACGCAGATCAAAGTCAAAGGACAGGCCGGCAAGGTGACATACACTTCCGGGAATGTGAAAATTGCCAAAGTAACCAAAAAGGGTGTGGTAAAGGGAATCGCCGCCGGTAAAACTGTGATTAAGGTGAAAGCGGCCGGCAATAAAAATTATAAGGCAGCCACGAAAAAAATAAAAATAACAGTGAAAAAGAAATAGTTTTAAGATTTCCGATGTCACTAGGTTAAGCGATTTCGAACGCCGCAGGGGCAGGTCCTTCCCGGAGACGCCCTGCCCCTTTGCGGCTGTTAACTAAACTTTCATGCCGGGCATGCCTGGCAGCACCATGAACAAAAGCCCGCGGGCCGCTTCGTGCCTTTGGCACTCCCGCGAGGTAATTTCCGGACTGTCATGGAAGCTCCGGCTTCAGATACCGCTTTGTCTCCTCCATAACCTGTGCCAGGATGCGGATATCCGCCGCCGCGTCTCCGACCTCCAGTGAGTGATTCGCATTTTCTATAATATGAAGGGGGAGCTGCCTTTTCGCGCACTCTCTGCGGATCAGGTCCGTCTCCACCCAGCCGTCCTTCGTTCCGTGAAATACAATGCCCGGCTGTACCTCAAACCGGAAGGTTGCTTCCACCGGGGTGTAGTAGACATTCCGCGTAACAAGCCCGTGTTTCTGCGCGTATGCCGCGGCGACGACCGTCCCAACGCTCTTGGAGATAAACAGAATCTCCGTATATTTCTTATAATCCACGTCTTTTAAGATTTCTTCCGTCTGGCGGAGAGCGCTGTAAAATGTTTCCTCCATTTTTTGCGCGGATCCTTTGATCCCTTTTTCAAACCCGCCGTAGGGAATCGGCATAATTTCATAGCCCAGATCTGCGGCGGTTTTTCTGCTGTAGTACAGGAGCGGCTTGTCCGCATGGTAGCCGACTCCCGGAAAAATCAGTGCGAGTTTCATGAAAAATTCCTCCCTGGTTGTTTTGAAAAATCCGTGCTGCGCACGGGAATTTTATGCCGGCAAAAAGAAAGTGAAACATGAGGAACGGCATAAAAACTGCTGTTTTGCCCGTGAACGATATCTCCAGTATAGCATCTGCCCCAGATAACATCAAGAGGCTGGCAGATTCCGGAACATGTGAAAGATGATTGCATGCAAAGAAGCCTTGTATTATAATAATAATCAAAATCAATAATCGTAAGAACGTTTTTGAATGAAAGAGACAACCTGAAAGACAGAAAGGAGAAATGAGACATGCGTATTACATGGCTGGGACATTCCTGTTTTAAGATTGAGGACGGAGGACCAACCATAATTTTGGATCCGTATAAAGACGGATCGGTGGCAGGCTACAGAGATATCCGCGAAAAGGCTGATCTCGTACTCTGCACCCATGAACATGGAGATCACAGCGGAAGAGAAACTGTGGAGATAACGGGAAATTCCGCGGAGAATGTGAAAGTTACGAAGATAGACACGTACCATGATCATCATCACGGGAAACACAGAGGAAGGAATACGATTTATATCCTTGAGACGGGCGGCTATCGGATTGCGCATCTCGGGGATCTCGGATGTCATCCTTCAGGAGACCAGATGGCCATGCTGAAAAATCTGGATCTGCTTCTGATTCCTGTGGGCGGGCATTTTACGATCGACGCGCGCGAGGCCGCTGATCTGGTGAAGGAGCTTGCCCCGGCCACAGCAGTTCCGATGCACTATCGGGATGATGAAAAGGGCTTTGGTTATGATGTTATCGGCACGGTGGACGAATTTACCGGGAGAATGGGCAGTGCGGCTGTGCTGAATACTTCGGTACTTTTGATGGAGGACAGGCCGAAAGAGCGCGTGGCGGTGCTTGTGCCTGCAAATCTGGGATAAAAACATATACCTGTACTGTATGTAAGAAGGCGACAAAGACAGAGGTGATCAAAGCCACCGGCGGAGCGGCAGATAGCCCGGGCACTTCGCAGACCCCGGGTACCTCACAGACTCCGCAGACTCCAGGAACTTCACAGACTCCGGACACCCCGCAGACTCCAGGAACTTCACAGACCCCGGATATCCCACAGACCCCAGCTGCGCCGCAGGATCCACAGACCCCGGATACCCCACAGGCCCCAGGAACTCCGCAGATTCCGGACACCCCACAGACACAGACTCCGGGGACGTCAGGACTTCCGAAAGGATCCGCTATAAAAAATGTGTCCGGCGGGAATTTCAAGGTCACAGAGGCAGGGAAAAGCGTGGAGTTTACAGGTACGGCAGGCTCGAAAACCACTGTGACAGTTCCGGATGTGATCAAAACAGGCGGAGTGACGTACAAAGTAACCTTCATCGCGTCCAACGCCTTTAAAAACAACAAAAAAATCAAAAAAGTGACGATTGGGAAAAATGTACAGAAAATAGGATCCAATGCTTTTAGCGGCTGTACAAAACTCAAAACGGTGACGTTCGGCGCCAAAGTAAAAACGATCGGGAAAAAGGCGTTTTATAAATGCAAGGCCCTGACAGAGCTTATTCTTCCGGCGAGCGTCAGGACAATTGGCGCGCAGGCGTTTTCCGGATGCTCAAAGGTAAAGAACGTGAAGATAAAATCTTATGCCACTGTGACGGGAAGCATAGGAAAGAAGGCGTTTTCCGGAATATACAAGAAGGCGGTCGTAAAGATTCCGAAGAAAAATTTTTCGACAAGCAAAGTGATATTGTCGGCGAAAGGAATGCCGTCAAAGGCTGTTTATAAGAAACTGTAGAAAGGAAATCTGATTCATGAAAGAGGTACTGGCAACTTCAGACTTTAAAGCTCTCCTGTATATGCACGGCAAGGATATTCTGGAATCTTCCGGCATGCAGGAGAGCAGGCAGTACATGCAGCACGGTAATATCAGCGTATATGCTCATTCTGTTTCTGTTGCGCT
>CANQEC010000184.1 GCA_947594335.1 uncultured Lachnospiraceae bacterium | reverse complement strand
CGCTGTTGTTTCTGCTTTCGGGAATGAGCAGGCAGGTTCTTCCGATGGATACAGTGCAGATTCTTACCGCGTTTGCCCTGTGCGCGGGCAGCGGTATGGCAGGCGGCATGATATCCTGACAGGACCGCGTTTTGATGACGTTTTCACGGGAAAAGAGATTTTGCCGGCTCTGCCTGGTTTCAAAGGGCGCTGCTGTTCATTTTCCGAACAGCAGCATACCTGCAATCTGTTTGGAAAAGCAGATAAATCCGGAGTACTTCTTTAAAATAACAAGAAAACAGCGGATAAAAATAAAATTTCACTTCCATTTTATAAAGTTGTATGCTATAATGCTAACAAATGGTCTAGTTCTGTAAATTCAGCCATTATGTTTGTTATTTCTGCTGCCGCTTGCGGCGGAATTTACTGCCGCTCCCCCTATGGAGAGGCAGACAGAGTGTTCATGTCAGTTCAGACAAACATCCCGTTAAGGAATAAGGAATCTGTGACAAAAGAGAGAATATGTAAATTTGACAAAATCTGAATGATGAGGTGTTTATGAGAGAAAAATATGAATTAATGTCTCTGGTCAGGCTCAAAGAACTGGCGAAGTCTCTGGGCATGAGAGGCATTTCTGCGATGAAAAAAAGCGATCTGATCAATCTTCTGGTTTCATTTGATGAAAAAAACGAACAGGAAAAGACCGAACAGGAGAAGACCGGGCAGGTTCAAAATGCCGGCGAGGTTTTCGAGGAGAAGAAACAGTCTGCTGTATCTGTGGGAGAGTCCGCTGAGACTGTGGAAAACATACAGCGTGATCCGGGACTTTCCGGGAACACGCAGGGACAGGATGCGGTTTCCGGGGGAAACAGCCAGAGTACGGGAATAACCGCCCAGAATCCTTCTTCGGCGGGAGGAGTTCAGCGGGATACTACGCGGACCAGGAATGTCATCCGCACTCCGCGGGATGGAAATGTGCGCCCGCGCCGCGAGAACAATTATACAAATAACTATACTTATACGAGAAATAATAATACGTCCGCAAGGCGGGATGCATCTTTTACGGCTGAGAAGAGAACAAATTATACGTATGCGGACAGAGGAGAGAATACGCCGTATGCGGAGCGCGCCCAGCAGTCCGCGGCGGAGAGGAGAACTCCCTATCAGGACGCGGAGCGGCGGGAGATATCCGCTCCCGCGGAACGGCAGGAAAATATACAGGCGGCGGATACCTCCGCGGATAAGCCCCCGATGGACCTTGCGCAGCTTGACAGCGGCATTTCCGTCGGAGGGATCCTGGAAGTCATGCAGGATGGGTATGGATTTATCCGAAGCGACAATTATCTGCCCGGAGACAGCGACGTTTACGTATCGCCGTCCCAGATCCGCAGATTTGGCCTGAAAACAGGTGACATCATTACCGGCAATACAAGGATCAAATCTCAGCAGGAGAAATTCAGCGCGCTTCTGTATCTCAAGACGATCAACGGCATGATACCTTCCGAGGCGATGAAGCGGTATAATTTTGAAGATATGACGCCGATTTTTCCGAATGAAAGACTGCGCATGGAGCGCGGCTCGCGGGCTGTCGCGATGCGGATCGTGGATCTGTTTTCCCCGATCGGAAAAGGGCAGAGAGGCATGATCGTGTCGCCGCCCAAGGCAGGAAAGACGACGCTGCTGAAAGATGTGGCGAGATCGATCCTGCAGAATGATCCTCATATGAAGCTGCTGATCCTTCTGATTGATGAGCGTCCTGAGGAGGTAACGGATATCAAGGAGTCGATCCGCGGGGAGAATGTGGAAGTCATTTACTCAACGTTTGACGAGCTTCCGGAGCATCACAAACGGGTTTCCGAGATGGTGATCGAGCGCGCGAAGCGCCTCGTGGAGCATAAGGAAAATGTCACGATCCTGCTTGACAGTATCACGCGCCTTGCCCGCGCATACAATCTGACGGTTTCTCCGAGCGGACGTACGCTTTCCGGCGGTCTTGACCCGGCGGCGCTTCATATGCCGAAACGGTTTTTCGGAGCGGCGAGGAAGATGCGTGAAGGCGGAAGCCTGACGATTCTTGCCACGGCTCTTGTTGATACAGGAAGCAAGATGGATGACGTTGTCTATGAGGAATTTAAAGGGACGGGAAATATGGAGCTTGTCCTCGACCGGAAGCTCTCGGAAAAGAGAGTGTTCCCGGCTGTTGATATTCCAAAGTCCGGCACCAGAAGGGATGATCTTCTGCTCGACCGCGAGGAACAGGAAGCGGTTGATATCATGCGCCGCGCGCTGAACGGCATGAAATCAGATGAGGCGGTCGAAAATATTCTGAATATGTTCGTCCATACGAGGGATAACCGGGAACTGGTGACAAGGGTCAGAAGACAGAAATTTATTTAAAACAGTTGCATTTGCGGAAGGGCTGTGGTATAATGCAAACGCTGTTTGTGGAAGGAGATTCACAGAGGAAGTTTTTTTGAGAGAGCTTCCGCGGCATACCTGCAGGGACTTGCAGGGATAGCCCGGGGTATCTTGGCGCGGCGCGGCAGAAGGACCCCGCACGTCATTGACCGGGAATCGGTCGGCGCGTATGCGCAGATCAGCAGTTCACAATATCAGAATAAAGAGGTGAAATCATGAAGGAAGGAATCCATCCGAAGTATTATCAGGCAACGGTTACGTGCAACTGCGGCAATACTTTTGTAACAGGCTCCACAAAGCAGGATATCCATGTTGAAGTCTGCTCAAAGTGCCATTCGTTCTACACAGGCCAGCAGAAATCTGTAGCGGCTCGCGGACGTATCGATAAATTCAACAGAAAATACGGTCTTCAGTCAAAATAGTGTGGAAACGCAGTATCGTCCCTGCCTGGCGGTCAGAGGACAGTATGTTAAGGATGAGATTGCAAAATCTCATCCTATTTTTTACCAAGAAAGCCTGTCTCTATGCAGAGGCAGGCGGCAGATTTATCTGCCGGACTGACTATGCATAAGAGACGCTGACATGTATGAGCAAAACAGCAATCACGAACGTATGTGAGTGATGCGATTTGCGAATACATGGCAAAGGGGCGCGGGAGTGCGCAAGCACGGAGCGACCCGTGGGCTTTCGTAATTTAAGGCGTCCTAAGCAGGCGACGGGAGCTGCAAAGCAGCGAAGCAATCGGCTTTCGTATTATAGTGGCTCTGAAAGGGGCGCGGGAGTGCGCAAGCACGGAGCGACCCGTGGGCTTTCGTAATTTAAGGCGTCCTGAGTAGGCGGCGGGAGCTGCAAAGCAGCGAAGCAATCGGCTTTCGTATTCTGAAGGGCGCAAAAGTTTACAATGAAATGGGGGATATTTTATGAAACCATCCGGTATAGGAGGGCAGGCTGTCATTGAAGGCATCATGATGCGGAACGGAGACAAGTACGCGGTAGGAGTCAGAACAGCTGACGGAAAGATCGTTGTGGATCTGCAGGAATGCAAAGGAAAATTCCGCAGCAGGAAAATTGCGAAGCTTCCCATCATCCGCGGGATTGTTAACTTTTTTGATTCCATGGTGCTTGGAATGAAGACGCTCATGTATTCGGCTTCTCTGTTTGCGGAAGAATCAGAGGAGGAACGGTATGAACGTGAAGCCGGAGAGCGGGAGAAAGCGTCAAAAAAGGCGGACCGGCTGAGGGCGAAAGGAAAAATGAAAGAGGCGGAGGCTGTCCTTGAGAAGTGCGAGGAAAAGCTTGCGAAAGAAGCGGAGCAGATAGCCGCGGGCGGCAAAGATGAGAGCGAGAATGATCTGCTTATGATATTGACGGTTATTTTTTCCGTCGGCGTTTCGGTTGCGCTGTTCATGATGCTCCCCTATTTTATCTCAAGACTGCTCAGGCAGGTAATCACCTCCGAGGTTGTCATACTGATCGCGGAGGGGTTCGTCCGTGTCGTGATCTTTGTCAGCTATCTGGCGATCATCTCAAGGATGAAGGATATTCAGAGAACATTCATGTATCATGGGGCCGAGCATAAATGCATCAACTGTATCGAGAACGGCCTGGAACTGAAGGTGGAGAATGTCCGCGGCTGCTCACGGGAGCATAAGCGCTGCGGAACAAGCTTTCTGTTCATTGTCATGTTTATCAGTATCGTGTTCATCATGATGTTCAGTATCCCTCTTTTTATGCTGTTTCATGTCAACACGGCGTTTTGGAGGATTGTTCTGCGCCTTGCGCTGCTTCCGCTGATCGCCGGCGTATCCTATGAGTTTATCCGGCTTGCGGGCAGCTCGGACAATGCCTTTGTCAATCTGCTGAGCAGACCTGGCATGGCGATGCAGCATATGACGACCAGAGAGCCGGACGATTCCATGATTGAGGTGGCGATCGCGGCTGTGGAAGCTGTTTTTGACTGGAAAAAGTTTCTGAATGAACAATTTGGAACCCATTATGAGACGGTGGACAGCGCCGCTGATGATTTTGACGGGGAGCAAAGGAGTACGCAGAGTGCATGAGCAGGAACAGCGGGAGATAACGGCGGTTCAAAACAGGAGCTTTTGGGAAACGCAGAAAGCGGCCCAGGAGCTGCTTTCTGCGCGCGGGATTGACGATGCGGCTGTGGATGCATGGTATCTTATAGAATATGTGACCGGCATGGACCGCACAAAATTCCTGCTCGAGAGGCAGAGACCCATGGAGCTGTCCGCGCAGGAAGCGTATCTGGCACTTGTTCGGCGCCGCGCCGCTCATGTTCCGCTGCAGCGGCTGACCGGCGAGCAGGAGTTTATGGGATTTAAATTCCGCGTCCGCGAAGATGTGCTGATTCCGCGCCAGGATACGGAGATACTTGTGGAAGAGGCCGTAAGATATCTCCGGGAGCAGCCTTCTGGAAACAGGAAAGAACCCCGGAAAGTGCTTGATCTGTGTACGGGTTCCGGGTGCATTGCCATCTGCCTGAAAAAAATGTGTCCGGATATTGAAGCCGCGGCGTCTGACCTCTCAAAGGCTGCTCTTACGGCGGCAGAGGAAAACGGGGAAAGGCTCGGTGCTGATATCACATGGATAGAAAGTGATATATTTGAAAACATTGACGGAATTTATGATCTGATTGTCTCGAACCCCCCGTATATCAGGACGGATGTGATCCGGGAGCTTTCGGATGAGGTCCGGCTTTTTGAACCGCGTATGGCGCTGGACGGACACGCTGACGGGCTGTATTTTTACCGCAGGATAATCGGGGAAGCAAAGAACTTTCTTAAAGCCGGCGGGAAGCTGATGTTTGAGATCGGATATGACCAGGGAGAGGATGTCGCCAGGCTGCTTGCACAG
>CANQEC010000183.1 GCA_947594335.1 uncultured Lachnospiraceae bacterium | reverse complement strand
TCCGTCCCGGCCGGCGCGCGGCGCGGATTTTTACTCCGTATCATATACCGCCGTGATGATCAGATCCGTCGCCGGCATCTCAAACGTAAAGCTGGCGTTGTCATTCTCAACCGATTCGTTCCCCTTTGAGGTTATAAACCAGCAGTTAAACTTTTTCCCGGGCTCGTCCTGGGCCGTGACGGTCACCGTATCGCCTTCCACATAGACCCCGGCTCCTGTCCCGCCGAACACAACCACGCTGTACGCATTGCCCGCCTCATACACTGCCCTGATCTCGGCTTTTTCCGCAGGCATCGCAAACGATATCTCACTCTGCTTTTCATCCTCTAAAGTTATCTGCCCGGAGACTACCTCCCATCTGGCAAACGGGATGCCCGATGCGTCCGCGGGATCCGCAGTGACCGTAACCGTGCTTCCTGCTTCATACATTCCGCTTCCCTGGCCGCCGTCCACCTTCAGGGTATATTTTGCCTGGCCGTAATGGGCCGTCACCGCCACCTCTTCCGCGGGCATCGAAAAGGTCAGATTCTCCACGGAAGGATCGCTGATCGTTATCGTTCCTTTATCGACCGACCAGTGGGAGAACTGCATGCCGTCGGCCGAATCCTTCGCCGAAATCTGCACCTGATCCCCGTAGTGATATGTACCTGAGCCGTTTCCGTCCGTCACGGAAAGCTTATACTCAATATTCCTGAACACGGCGCTGATCACCGCGTTTTCGTCAGGCATGTCAAAATTTGTCTTTTCCTTCTGCGCGTTCTGAAGAGAAAGCGATCCTTCCTCGATCTCCCACCCCGCGAATTCCATGCCGGTATCCGCCGCGTCGGCCGTGATCGTAACCTTCTCTCCCACCTCATAATTCCCGGAGCCGCTTCCCCCGTTCACGACGACCTCGTGCCGGTTCACGCCATACTCCGCGCGGATCACGACGTCGCACGCCGGCATGCTGACCGAAATCTCCGGCATGCTTTTTTCTTCCTCGGGAATCTCGAAGTCTCCTTCCAGGACAGCCCACTGGCTGAACGTCTGCCCGCCCTTCTCCTGGGCGGTTATCCTGACCTGTTTTCCGTATTCATAGCTGCCGCTTCCCTGGCCGTTCTCAACCTGCAGGCTGTATTCCAGGTTTTTATAGGTCGCGGATATCTCCACATCATCGTCGGGCATGACGAAGCTTGTTTTCTGCTTATCGGCATGCTCCAGGTAAACGGAACCGTCGTCCACATCCCAGCCTGAAAATTCCTGGCCTGTCCCCGGCTCGTCTGCGGTGATGGAAACCTCCTCGCCCGTGTCATAATCACCCGTCCCCGAGCCGTTATTGATCACTGCCTTGTGGCTGTTGACGGAATACACCGCCTTTACCGACAGCTTATGGCGCGGCATCTTAAACGAGATCGTCTCTGACGCAAGCTCTTCTTCTGTCAGGGACAGCTTTCCCGTAACGTCCCATTTCACAAAAGTGGAGCCCGGAATCTCCTTCGCCGTAACGGTTACTTCCTCTCCTCCCTTGTATGTGCCTTCCCCGGAGCCGTCCGTAACGGTCAGAGAATACGTCTGGCTTGTCAGAAAATAGATTGCGACCGCCGCGACGATTGCTGCCGCCGCCAGACCCTGAATAATGGTCTTTTTCTTTATTTCCTTTTTCTCTTTTGAGTTCCCCGAATCGTCATCCCCGGGCGGCACGATCCTATTTGGAACACTCTTTTTCTCCGGCTTGTCCTCCTTTTTACCCGGATTCGGTTTCCCGCCGGAGGGATCTGAGGACGAAGATGACGATGTGGAAGAGGAAGGCGGCTTTGTGGAACCTCCGCCCGTGCTTCCTCCCGTCGTCCCTGTCTTGCCTGTTTTTCCTGTTTTTCTGGCGGCATCCTCATCGTGTATGACCATTCCGCTCTCAAAAATGGCCCTCATCTCATCAAAGCTTTTGCCTGTCCCGCCTGACAGGCTGTCCTCTTTCTCAAACGAGCCTACGACGCCCTTCACCGAGCCTTTGATCTGGCCGAGATCGGAAAGTATCTCCTCCGCCTTCTGATACCGCTCCTTTGGATTGTGCGCGCACATGCGCAGAATGATCTTTCCGAATTCAGGCGACGCCAGACATGGCGGCGGCATTTCCTTTTTCCCGCCCAGCCTGTCGATCAGCGCCTGCTGCACATCCCAGTCCGAATACGCGCCGCTTTCGGGATAAAACGGAAGACGGTTATTATTCAGAAGCTTGTATAAAACCAGTCCCAGAGAATAAATATCCACCGTATGGTCATATTCCTTCCCATGGAAAACTTCCGGCGCCATATAATTCTCCGTTCCCTTTTTGGAAAGGTCCGCGGAGGCCTTGTCACATATTCTCGCGATTCCGAAATCGCCGATCTTAAAATTGCCGTATCTGTCCACAAAAATATTGTCCGGCTTAATATCCCTGTGGATGATCCCTTTGTTCTCGAACAGTTCAAGCGTCTGAAGAAGCTCCCGGCCCATTTTCAGCACGTCGGCCTCGGTCAGGACATTCCTCTGTATATATTCCTGAACCGGAGTCAGCAGCTCCATTCTGATCAGGATATCCCACTTGATCTCATCCGGATAGCGGACCACGCTGTAATCCTCACAATTTACAATATAGGGAAACCCCTTCATATCGATCATGATCTTGATCTCATCCGAAAGGTCATTCACAACTCCCTGAAAAAACTGTGTTACAGACACCTCGTCCATTCCGTCGCCGTAAAGCGATTTTGCCATGGACGGCTTCTGCGGAACCCGGATAACCTTCAGCGCGGACGACGTCGAGATGTCGTGATCAATCTTTACGATCTCCCATACTGTGCCGCTCGCTCCGCTCCCGATCTCGCGCACGATCTGCCAGTCATTAAATACCTGCTCTCCAACCTTATAGTCCATAACGCCACTCCCTGCAGCTGTACCCCAATACAACTTCACAAATATTTTATCTTTACAATTATACCAATAAATCGTGTGATTATCAACAAACTTTTGCCTTGCTTTTCAATGAGTTTTCGTGATAAATACCATTCCGTGCGGCAATCTCTTCCGGCAGTTTGCTGCCCGTCGTTTTCTTACCCGCGTCCCCGTTTTGCGCGGGAATAAGCCGTGAGCTTCTCGCCCGTGTCCCCGTTTTGTGCGGGAATAAGCCGTGGGGTCCTCACCCGCGTCCTCGTTTTGCGCGGGAATAAGCCGTGAGCTTCACATTCCCCGGCCCGAATATCTGTGACAGCTGCCCCACCAGCTCCTCATCCGCCTGCACAGTCCAGTTTTCCCCCAGACGGCGCAGCGACTTCGGGCTGCGCACATAGATCGTCACATAGTCCCTTCCTTCCGAATTTCTGAGAATATCAAACAGATTATCCTCCTTCGCGCGGTAATCGTCCATCGTGGCAAACTGAACCCACAGCTCCTGCGGCATCTCCGGCGCTTCCTCCGTCTCCTCGAACGGCCACATTTTCTCGCAGATCAGCCAGCTCGGCTTGTCGTCCATCGAGCTGACACGGCCTCTCACAAAAATTTTGCTCTCTTCCGCAAGCAGTTCCTGATTCCGCTCATAATCCTTCGGGAAAACAAGGACACGCATGCTCCCCACAAGATCCTCCAGCGTCAGCTGCGCCATCGTCTTGTTTGTTTTTGTATATTTAATCATCTTGCTGGTAATTATGCCTCCGACGACCGCCTTCTCCCCGTCCGAGACGCGCGTCCTTCCGGTCTCCTCATCAAGGTCAAAATCGGTCGTCACGTTTGTGATCTGCTGCCTCCACATCTCCTCATACTGCTCGAGCGGATGGCCGCTGACATAGATCCCGAGCACCTCCTTCTCAAAGATAAGGATCTGCGCCTTATCAAACTCCCCGACATCCGGAAGCTGCACTTCAAACTCCTGCTTGTCCTCCTCTCCCATCAGGTCGAACAGCGACATCTGCCCGGTGATGGAATTTTTCCTGTCCTGGGCCGAACGTTCCATGAGGCCGGCATATATCTGCATAAACTGCTTTCTTGTCCCGCCGAGGCAGTCAAACGCCCCCGCCTTGATAAAATTCTCGACCGTATTCCGTTTGACGTCCATATTGACCGTCCGGTCGATAAAATCCTTGATGTTCCTGTACCGGCCTCCCAGACGGCGCTCCGCGACAATGTTATCGATCACCGCTTTCCCGATACTCTTGATCGCGGAAAGCGCGTACCTGATATCTCCGTCCTCCACGGAAAATTCCGTCTCCCCGAGATTAATATTCGGAGGCAGGATCCCGATCCCCATCTGACGGCAGGACAGAATGTACTCCGCCACCTTCGTCGGAGAATCTATGACCGACGTCATGAGGGCCGCCATAAATTCCACCGGATAATAATATTTCAGCCACGCGGTCTGATAAGTCACCACGGCATAGGCCGCGCCATGCGACTTGTTGAAAGCGTACCGCGCGAAATCCGTCATCTCATCAAAGATCCTGTTCGCGGTTTCCTCCGGTATCCCGTTTGAGATACATCCCGGCACTCCCTCTTCCGGATTTCCGTAGACAAAGTTGCGG
The DNA here is from genome assembly GCA_947594335.1 of uncultured Lachnospiraceae bacterium. Classification (GTDB taxonomy): domain Bacteria; phylum Bacillota; class Clostridia; order Lachnospirales; family Lachnospiraceae; genus Choladousia. The sequence continues at coordinate 756 of CANQEC010000183.1, read as the reverse complement.
CGCTCCTTTTCCATCACGGAAGCCTTCTTCTTCGACATCGCGCGGCGCACAAGGTCGCTCCTTCCAAGCGTGTATCCGCCGAGATCCCGCACGATCTGCATGACCTGCTCCTGATAGACAATGCAGCCGTAGGTGGGCTCCAGAATGCTCTCAAGTTCCGGGCAGTCGTACGTAATCTGCTCCTGATTCTTTTTCCCGCGTATATATTTCGGAATGAAATTCATCGGCCCCGGCCTGTACAGGGAGATCCCTGCCACGATATCCTCAAAATTCTGCGGCTTCAGCTCTTTCATGAAGCTCTTCATGCCCGGACTTTCAAGCTGGAAAACCCCATCCGTCTTTCCGGTCCCAAGCATGTCAAATACCGCCTTGTCACTATAATCCAGCTTCTGTATATCAATCCTGTGCCCGCTGCTCTTCTCCGCGAGCCGCACGGCGTTCTGAATCACGGTCAGTGTCCTGAGCCCCAGGAAATCCATTTTGAGAAGCCCCAGCTCCTCCAGGATCGTCATCGTAAACTGCGTCGTGATCGTGCCGTCGGCCGCCCTCGAAAGCGGAACATACTCGTCCACGTCCTTCTGGCAGATGACGACGCCGGCCGCGTGCATCGACGTATGGCGCGGCAGTCCTTCGAGGCGCATCGACATATCGATCAGCCTGTGTACCTGCTCGTCCGTCTGGTACATCGTGCGGAGTTCCTGACTCAGCTCCATGGCCCTGCTGATCGTTATCTTCTTTTCGGACGAGTTCGGATCG
>CANQEC010000182.1 GCA_947594335.1 uncultured Lachnospiraceae bacterium | reverse complement strand
ACCGTGACAAAAGAACAGAAATTATTTGCGGAACGATTAAACAGAGTCGAGACAGCGATACATCTTGGAACCCCTGACAGAGTTCCAGTTTTTGCTTTCTTCTCGTCCTATATTCAGCGGCTTTATGGTTCATGCTACGCCGATATCTACTATGATTTCGACAAAGCGGGGCAGGCCGCGGTTCAGTTTCATAAAGACCATCCGCTGATGGATATCGGACTTGCTCCCCAGTTTACAAGCGGAAAGGCAAATGAGATCGCCGGCTCGTCCATGATCGACTGGCCCGGAAGACCGGGAACGATCGTCAGCAAGTACAGCTCTCATCAGGTTATCGAACGGGAAATGATGACACAGGAGGAATATCCGGAAATGCTGAACGATTTCACGGGATTCATGCTGCGGAAATATCTTCCCCGCGCCTACGGGAACCTTACGGGAACAGCGAACCTGCGCCTTACTCCCACGATTGTGCTCAGCACAAGCCTGCTCTCCCCGTTCTGCGCCCCGGAAGCGCAGGATACCTTCCGGAAAATGGCCGAGATCGGCGCAAAGGATGCGGAAGCGGCGGCGGCAAGCGCGAAGTATTCCGGAATCCTCGCCGAGATGGGTTTCCCGCCCATGCTGTCCGGAGCCTCGGAAGCTCCTTATGATATTCTCGGGGATTACTTCCGCGGCACCATGGGAATCTTTGAAGATCTGACGGATCCGGATATGGCCGAATACATCGACCAGGCCTGCGATATGTTCGCAGAACAGCAGATCCAGGCCTTGCAGTATTTTCGCTTTGTCGATATGCCTGTGAAGAGAGTCTTCTTCCCGCTCCACAAAGCCATGGACGGATTCATGAATGACAAGCAGTTCGAACGTTTCTACTGGAAACCGCTCAAGAAGATTATGCTCGCCCTCATCGATATGGGCGTGACTCCGTATATCTACACGGAAGGACCATACAACACCAGACTGGATTTCCTAACCGATGTGCCGAAAGGAAAGGTGCTCTATCACTTTGAAACCGTCGATATGAAGCTGGCAAAACAGAAATTAAGCGGAATCGCCGCCATATGCGGAAATCTTTCCATCTCTCAGATGGAGTTCGGATCAAAGGAAAGCGTCATCAGGGAGACAAGAGAATTGCTTGAGACATGCGCGCCGGGCGGCGGATACCTGTTCGATTTCAACGGATCGCTGGAAAACTGCAAACAGGAAAATATGGACGCCATGTTCGAAACGCTCGAAAAATACGGAAAATATTAAAAAAGACAGGGGGAGAAATCCCCCTGCCCGCCGCGGCAGCTCCCGTTTGGGTGAACTGCCGCGGCTCCATGTGCCTTTATTTTCAGCGCTTTCTTACTGATTATCCCTCGATCGCGATATACTTCTTCTCTTCCACCTGGGGCTTCCTCGCCTCCATCTTCGGAATGGACAGCTGCAGAACGCCGTTTTCATACTTCGCGCGGATGTCTTCCTGCTTCACATCTTCTCCCACATAGAAGGTTCTGCTCATGCTTCCCGCAAAGCGCTCTCTGCGGATATATTTTCCGCTCTGTTCCTCAGTCTCATCCTTGTTCAGACTCTTCGCCGCGCTGATCACCAGATATCCGTCCTTCAGCTCCAGCGACAGCTCCTCTTTCTTAAAGCCCGGCAGCTCCACATCCACATCGTAATGATCTCCATGTTCCTGCACATCCGTCTTCATCATATTCGCCGCGTGGCGCCCGTACAGATTCTTCTGAGCCTTCTGCACTGCTTTGTCATCCCAAACCGGAAAACTGAAAAAGTTATCAAAAAATTCATCAAATAAGTTCTCTCCAAAAATGCTCGGTGTCAACATAGGTCATCTCTCCTTTTCTATAAAATTAAACAATTATCTGCGAATTGGAACCGGAGATATCCGGCAGGAAACCGGAACCATTCTCTGTTCTCTGATTTCTTACCTCTCCTTTGTTCTATATGTGTTATAACACATTTATTAGCACTCGTCAAGTGCGAGTGCTAATAATTTTTGTGAACATTTTGTGTCCTCTTATTCCCGCACGCAAAACAATGTTTCTCTCTGAAAGGATTCCCTGCAGACACCCTGATTATTCCCGGCATTATCTTATAAAATGCGTCGAAACCCTCTCCTCCGTCTCCGGAAGTCCGAATTTCTCCTTTCCCAGAGCAATGCTCTTCATAAGAAATACCATATTCCGCGCGAGTGTGCGCATCGTCTGCTTTCCTTCCTCGTCCATCTCGGCTTCTCCTTCCGCCCTTCCATGGATACTGTTCCAGTACTGACTGGACGCGACCGGCATATTCGAGATCATAAAATATTTGTTCAGCTCGTCAAATGTGGCTGAACAGCCTCCTCTTCTGGCGCACACTACGCTCGCTCCCACCTTCATGGTCTTGTCAAACGATGTGCTGTAGAACAGTCTGTCGAGACAGGCGATCAGTGTCGCATTTGCGGACGCGTAATAAACCGGGCTGGCAATCACGAGACCATCCGCGGCCTCAAATTTGGGCGCAAGCTCGTTTACGATATCATCAAATACGCACTTCCCTTTCTCGGCACAGGTTCCGCAGGCAATACAGCCCCGAATGTTTTTATTTCCGATCCGGATCGTCTCCACATCCACTTTGCTTTCCGCAAAAACCTTCTCCATCTCACGGACCGCGACCGCAGTATTTCCGTTTGCCCTCGGACTTCCGTTAAGAATCAATACCTTCAGCTGATCTGCCATTTTTAAATCCTCCTGTTATCCTGAATTTTATGTCCTGCTTTGCAAAACACATTTTTACTGTATCCCACTGGCTTCCTCTTCTTCCGACAGGCTTGTTTCTTCTTCCCGGAGTACAGAATCCATAAGATGCAGCAGTTCCATAACGCTTCGGAAGGATACCGTTTTGTTTCCCTGAACCCAGTGGATCTGACCCTGCCAGGTACATTTCTGATGGTCTACGACTTCTATGATAAAAGTCTGTTTTTTCATCTTTTTTATTTCCTACCTCCTGCCTGCATTTTCCTTTATTATACCCCCCCGGTCACAGGGAGGTCATTTCAGACTGTTTTCTCCGGCATTTTCGCCAGCTCCGTTTTTTGCAGCTGCATTTTTCTTTGATTCCCGCAGATTCCGGAAAAAACCGGACAGCATCGTACTGCATTCTTCTCTCAGAACATCCCGCGTCACTTCTACCTGATGATTGAACTGCTCCATCTCGAGCAGATTCAAAACAGAGCCCGCGCATCCGGCCTTCGGGTTCATACTTCCGATAACCGCTCTTGTGATCCTTGCCTGCACGATCGCGCCGGCGCACATCTGGCATGGTTCCAGCGTGATATAGATCGTACAGCCCTCAAGCCGCCAGTCTCCCAGCTTCCGGCTCGCCCTGCGGATCGCGTTGATCTCCGCGTGAGAAACCGTGCTGTGATCCGTATTTCTCCTGTTATAACCGCGCGCGATAATCTTGTCCTCATACACGATCACACAGCCGATCGGAACCTCATTCAAAAGCAGCGCTTTCTTTGCCTGCCGCAGGGCCTCCTTCATGTATTTTTCGTCCGCCGTCATGAATATCTTCCTCGCATGGTATCATAAAACCGCCTGGACTCTTCATCCAGACGGTTACCCCATCGCATCTTTTTTACCGTGCGCCGCCCTTTGAACGCATACCACAGACGTTACCCTGACAGTTAACTCGGCCCAGGCACCCTCACGGCACACAGAAGGTTCCGCTTAGTGCTGCTCCGTTCCCGACCTGACACGGTTCACGGATTCCTGTTGCGTAAGACCCAAACGTCAACATCACTTATCAGGGGCAGCTCCACAATAATACGCCCTCGGTTTGGCATCACCCCTGCTGTAGCGGATTGCAGGTACAGGGCACCGCTATCTCCCCGGCTGCACGGTATTTTTAACTATACAGAGTTTTATCATTTTTGTCAAGCCCCGCACAAAATTTTGACCCTTTCTCAAAAAATATCGCAAAATACTTTTCCTGTGATCGAGTAGGAGGCAATTTTCCTTCTGCTCTCCGCGTGGCCCGCATGCTGCGTCAGCAGCTGACTTCCTCACACGGGCCTGTGCATAATGAAACCCCCGGGATCTGTGATCCCGGGGGGCGCATTCAGACTATGTCCCGCGTACGCAGCCTCAATGCCGGAAGCTTACACAAGCTTCATCGGGTTCAGCTTAACGCCGGGGCCCATCGTAGAGGTGATGGTGACGCTCCGGAGGAACTGTCCCTTCACTGCCGATGGTCTTGCCTTGTTAATAGCATCAATAAGCGTCTGGAAGTTGTCCGTCAACTGCTCCTCTGTAAAGGAAGCTTTTCCAATTGGCACATGGATAATATTTGTCTTGTCCAGTCTGTACTCAATCTTACCGGCCTTGATATCTTTGACGGCTTTTGTCACGTCCATCGTAACGGTGCCGGCCTTCGGGTTCGGCATGAGGCCCTTCGGTCCAAGGATACGGCCCAGACGTCCAACAACGCCCATCATGTCCGGCGTAGCGACTACTACGTCGAAATCAAGCCATCCTTCTTTCTGGATCTTCGGAACCAGTTCCTCTGCTCCTACAAACTCAGCGCCCGCCGCAACTGCCTCGTCTGCCTTCGCGTTCTTCGCGAAAACAAGTACGCGCACCTGTCTGCCTGTTCCGTGCGGAAGTACAACCGCTCCACGGATCTGCTGGTCTGCGTGACGTCCGTCGCAGCCTGTTCTGATATGAGCTTCAACTGTCTCATCGAATTTAGCTGATGCTGATTTCTTTACAAGAGCGATGCCCTCGCTCACTTCATAGAGATTTGTACGGCTGACTGCCGCGGCACTCTCTTTGTATCTCTTACTTCTCTTCATATTAAAATAACCTCCTGGTGGTATTTGCGGGAATATCCCTCCCACGTAATCTGCCGCAGTTGGCTGCGCGGCAAAATACCGGTATACGATGTATTAGTCCTCTACTACGATACCCATGCTGCGTGCTGTACCTGCGATCATGCTCATAGCGGCCTCAATGCTGCCTGCGTTGAGATCCGGCATCTTTGTCTCCGCAATCTCTCTGATCTTGTCCCTGGAGATCGTCGCGACCTTCGTTTTGTTCGGAACGCCTGAACCGGACTTGATATTGCATGCTTTCTTCAGAAGAACCGCTGCAGGCGGAGTCTTTGTGATGAAGCTGAAGCTTCTGTCCGCGTATACAGTGATGACAACCGGGATGATCAGGTCTCCCTTATCCGCTGTCCTTGCATTAAATTCCTTGGTAAACTGTACGATATTCACACCATGCTGTCCAAGAGCAGGACCTACTGGTGG
>CANQEC010000181.1 GCA_947594335.1 uncultured Lachnospiraceae bacterium | reverse complement strand
TCGCGTAATTCCTCCTGTTACGAAAACATTACGAAAACAGCGAGAGAGGAAAAGCCTTTCTCGCTGTCTGGGTGGTCAGGGCCGTCCTTTGCGGTTTTGACGCGGGAAATGTCTGCGGGGCAGACCCAAAATCCCACATCAGAACCTGCGGACGGATTTTAAATCCCTGTTCAGCTTTCAGATTATTCCGTGACTGCCTCGGTCACAGCTTCGGTAGCACCTTCTGTGGAAGCTTCCGCCTCCTCTTCAGCGCCGATTGCCACGTAGTCGTCCGGGATCTCAACGCCAAGCTCCGCGCAGATATCCGCGTTGTATTTCTTTGTGAATTCCGGAGCGTACTCGATCGGCATTGTGGAGATATCCTCGCCGTCTGCGAGAATACGTACAGCCATCTTTCCGGTTGCGTATCCGATATCATAGTAGCTGATGGAAAGTGTAGCAACTCCACAGCCTGCGCAGATGCCTTCCTCGCCTGCGATGATCGGAACCTGAGCCGGAAGACAGATGTTGTTGATAAGTTCGGTATTATTCGCGGCGGTGTTGTCCGTCGGGATATAGATTACATCACACTCGGAAGCGGCGGTCGTAGTTACGGACGACAGGTCGTTGGAATCCGAGAATGAATAATATTCGCATGTATAGCCCATTTCCTCAAGAGCTGCCTTCACAACATCAACCTGATACTGTGAGTTCGGCTCAGCGGAACAGTAGAGAAGTCCTACGTTCTGCGCATCCGGGAAGAGCTCCTGAAGCATGGCGGCCTGCTCATCAAGCGGAGCAAGATCGGAAGTACCGGAGATGTTTCCGCCGACTGTGCCGTCAAAATCATCGAGTTCAAGGGCAACGCCGTATTCCGTGACGGAGGTGCCGAGGATCGGAATCTCGCTTGTAGCGGCAGCAGCTGCCTGAAGCGCCGGTGTGGCGTTCGCAAGAATCAGGTCCACGCCGTTGGATACAAAACCGTTGGCGATCGTAGCGCAGATCGTCGAGTCGTTCTGAGCGTTCTGCTCATCGAATGTGACCGCGTCGCCGAGCGCGTCTGTCATGGCATCCTTGAAGCCCTGCGTAGCGGAGTCAAGGGCGACATGCTGAACAAGCTGGCAGATACCGACGTTGTAGGTTTTGCCCTCCTCAGCAGAAACGTTCATACCAAGAACACTGCCTGCAAGAGCAGCGGAAAGTGCAACAGCTAAAACTTGTTTCTTCATTATTAATTCCTCCTCCAAAAAGATTGATCGATTGATCGCCGGGTAAAGCGGTATTGACACGGACTTTCCCAACGTTGACATTATAGCGCTTTAATGCGTGCAAGTCAAGGAAATCTGTGGCTTATTCAGGCTTTTATACGGGCGGAAATATAAGGACTGCGGGGCCGCCCCGCATGACTTTAAATAAAGAAAACGGACTGCCTGGTGCAAAGGTTTCCGGAGGTTATTCTGCGCGGTCTAATTAAAGGAAACAGAAATCTTTACCTGCGGGGAAGATGGTGATATAATCAGATCAGTCTGGACGGCAGGGAGGAAGCGTTATGAAAGTGATCTATCTGGGACACAGCGGCTTTTTCGTGGAGACTGAGAAAGCCTGCTATCTGTTTGATTATATCCGCGGCGGCGTTCCGGCGGCGGGACGGGGGAAACCTCTGTATGTGTTTGCGAGTCATTCTCATGCGGATCATTTTGACAGCAGGATATTTAACGCTCCCTTTTCGGAAAATGTGTCGGCGTATATACTCAGCTATGATATCGGGAAAAAATTCAGGCGCGGCCGCGCGGGATGGATGTCGAGATATGAGGACCGGATCATCTTTGCCAGGCCAGGGGAGGAGATCCCCCTTGCGGACGCAAAAGTTCTGCCGCTGAAATCCACGGATATCGGCGTCGCGTACGTTGTGGAAGAGGAGAACGTCCGGATTTATCATGCAGGTGATCTGAACTGGTGGTACTGGGAGGAAGAGCCGAAATCCTGGAACCGGAATATGGAAGTAAGCTATAAGCGAGAGATTGGCCGGCTTCGTGAAAAAGAGATGGACGCGGCGTTTGTGCCGCTCGATCCCCGGCTTGGGGAGGCTTACTGGTACGGGATGGAGTATTTTCTTGAAAATGTTCCGGCAAAGGCAGTGTTTCCGATGCATTTCTGGGAGGACTACAGCATAATCCCGCGCTATGTGAACGAGCATGGGCATGAGGATCAGATCATGAAAATTGAGCGGGAAGGTCAGGAATTTTTGCTGGGGCAGCCTATCTGATGAATGGGAGGAGAAAGAATATGAAATTCAAAATGGTACATGAAAATTACAATGTTGCGGATCTTGAAAGATCACTCAAATTCTATGAGGAGGCGCTCGGCCTTACGGAAAAAAGGCGGAAGACGGCGGCGGACGGCTCCTTTATCATTGTCTATGTCGGCAATGATGAGGCGGATTTCGAGCTGGAGCTGACCTGGCTGCGCGATCATGAAGGGGCGTATGATCTCGGGGAGGACGAGTTCCATCTTGCCTTCGCGACTGCCGATTTTGAGGCGGCGCATGAAAAACACAAAGAGATGGGCTGCATCTGCTTTGAGAATGAGTCCATGGGAATTTATTTTATTGAGGATCCGGACGGCTACTGGCTGGAGATCGTGCCGGCGCGCTGAAAACGCAGGGAAGACGCACACGATTTTTCGGATTTTGTGCCGAATCGCTGCGATTCAGGTTATTTGAACGGATTTATGTTAAATTTTCGTGATTATCCCCGGATATAATCACGAAAATGAGGGATTTATGAAATAATTATTGTGAAAATTACAGGTTGCTATTTTTTCCCGGCAGATTTATAATGCAGGGCGAGCAGGACAGAAGGGGTGCCTCGAGGGAGGCTGTTCTGCGTATCGGATTTCTTTGACGGATGAAAGTTAAGGGAGGTATGTAATATGGCAACATGTAAGGTGAGATTAAACAGTATTGAGAATGTAAAAAATTTTGTAAATGTGTTGAAGGGCAGAGATGAAAGGTTTGAGCTTGTATCCGGGAAATACGTGATTGACGCGAAATCCATCATGGGGATCTTCAGCCTTGATCTGACAAGGCCGCTTGAGCTTAGAGCGGAAACCGATGAGATTCCGGCGGGAATTGTTCCGTTTCTTGCCTGAAAAGAACAAACAGACTGACAAAAAATAAAGAAGATAAGGAAGCGGGCAGGCCGTGCATTTTGTGCGGTCTGCCCGCTTCCTTGCTGCCAGGCATGGAAACCAGCTGCTGCGCAGCACCTGGGCCGCGCGGACAGGAGGAGAAGCCGCCTCCTGCCCGATCACAAATCAGGAATGAAGATCGTTTTCGAACTTCAGGACCTCCTGATAGATGCGTTTGCAGCTGTCAAAATCGCGGAACGCGAAAAAGTCGTCCGCGCGTTTTACGTACTGCTCTTCCGTCCTGCAGCCTCCGCGTATACAGCTGCACAGACAGCTGATCAGCTGCTCATGATTTGTGCAGATAGGGCCGAACCCCATCGTCTCATAGTCAAGGCCGCTGTCGTGGTAGTGGGGCGGAAGCTCATCGGGATGATAGTAAACGATAGGCTTCCGCTGGTACGCGAAATCATACTGCACGCCTGAGTAATCGGTCACCATCAGGCTGGATTCGGTCAGGATCTGCTCGTAATTCATGTCTCCGGTAGCCTGCACCAGCTCGACGTAATCGTTCCTGTCATAGTCGTCGATCTGCGCGCTCATGGCGGGATGCAGCAGAAAGACGATCCGGTATCCATATTCCTTTGCGCAGCCGATCAGCTGCGGATCGTTGATCAGAGAGTTGTAGATCCTGAAATAGGCCGTCTCGCGGAATACGCTGCTGTGGTCGTTGTGCATGCCGACGCCTTTTACCTGCACGACATTCTTGCGCCAGGTCGGAGTGATCAGGATCTGCCGCTGCTCTCTGCTTTTCAGGCCGTCATAGCGGGCGAGCCCCGTCATCTTCAGCATTTCAGGCCGGTAACCGTAGACCGGACGGGATATGTTGCGGAACTCGTACGGGGACGCGCAGCAGTACAGCTTTGTGTTTGCATACAGCCTGTTCTGGAAAGAAGCAATGTCCTGCATGGACAGGCCGTGCTGAATACAGATATTGTCCGCCTGAAACAGATTTTTAAAATATTTCTGAATGCTTCCGCCAAGGCCAAGGTAGGTGGCGGTCCCGGCATGGGTGGCCAGGATGACCTCGGCCTGCAGACAGATGAGACGGCTTTTCCAGGAACCGGCATAAAGAATCCTGCGCGGGTATTCCTTTTCTAATTTCCGGCAGTCGCCGGCGTCTTTGTTGATGACATAATAACAGTCAATGCCGTCGTTCTGCGTCTGACAGTAGCGGAACATATATTCGCCGTTGTCCCCCGCCTTGTACAGCTTGTCGAATGTGACCCAGATCCGCTTTTTCCTGAAGAAGGGCCGCATAAGCCAGTAGAGCAGCCTTTTTGTCACGCAGGTGAAAGCCTCTTTGCGGTTTTTCTGCAGCGCGAGGACAGCCAGGAACATTGCCTCCTGTTTCAGGAGCCGTCCCGGGGAATTTTTTCTGACGCAGAAGGATCGGTCTTTTCTGGTCAGCATGTATCTGCCGTCTGCAAACAGCCAGTAAGACTTCTGGGAATACCACAGGAGCCTGGAATTGATGGTGGTAAAACCAAGGCCAAGCCGGAACGGTTTTTCTTTGTAGTTTACAAAAAAGGAGAGATCCTTTCCGGTTTCACAGAGTGATTCAACCGGAATTTCAAGGTGGATCCCGTATTTTCTGGCGTAGGTGACGCCGAAGCAGCGCAGAAGATCGTAGACCTCTGTCCGCTTTGCGGGCAGCTTCTGGATTATTTTGCTGCCCTGCGTCAGCGCGCCGTACACTTCAAACGGTTCGTCCTCGAGAAACGCCGCTCCATCGAAAAATCCGTCGATCTCCAGAAATCCTTTCCGGTAATTGATGACTCTGACGTCGAGCGCGGACTGATTCAGATCTCCGATATCAATGCCGGAATCCTGGCTGCCGTCTGCGTTCAGGAAGAGATACCGGATGCGTCCGTTTTCTTCCCGAAGCACTGTGGACAGGCCGGAAAGCCCTGCCTTTTCCTTAAGCAGCAGGACGCGAAGCGCGCGCGGCAGCTGCTTCCAGGGATGGATATAGTAATTGAAAATGATGTCATTGTCGATGAAGGCGAGCATCCGGCAGCACAGCTCAAAGAAATTTTTCAGCTCAGGGCCGCTCAGCATGGCCTTGTCCAGTCCGGAGAGATTGCACTTGAATTTTGTCCCCATCAGGTAATAAACAGCTCTCTGGAGGAAGGCCGGAATGCT
>CANQEC010000180.1 GCA_947594335.1 uncultured Lachnospiraceae bacterium | reverse complement strand
GAAGTGGTTGCCCGCGTAAAATAAGGGGGTGACCAGATATGGCAGACGAAAGAAATTTTGAATTGCAGATCATTACCCCTGACCGCGTATTCTGGAGCGGAGAGGCGTTTATGCTCGAGCTGAACACGTCAGAGGGAGAGGTCGGTATCTATAAGCGCCATATCCCGATGACAATGATCATTGAGCCGGGGATCCTGAAGATCCATAAAGACGGCGAGCTGCTCGAGGCAGCGGTCCACGCGGGATTTATTGAGATTCTGCAGGATAAGATCACCGTTATGGCGGAGATCGCCGAGTGGCCGGATGAGATCGACGCGAACCGCGCGCATGAGGCTGAGCAGCGTGCGCTGCGCAGGATTCAGGCACATGATCCGAAGATTGATATCTCCCGCGCGGAGATCGCGCTGCGCAAGGCGCTGGTAAGGCAGAAGGCGGCGCAGCTGAAATAAAAAAGTAAGGCCCCGGGCTGTCGATGATGGTCCGGGGTTCATGCCATTTATGCGCAGCACCCGGGACCGCGCGGCGAGCAGGAGGAAAAGCGCCTCCTGCTCGATCGATCAGGCCCGAGCAGGGAGAATTGCTGCTGGCGCAGCACCCGGGCCGCGCAGCGAGCAGGAGGAAAAGCGCCTCCTACTCGATTTAAGAGCGGCGGATGCCGCACAGAGAAGGAGCGGAAATGATATGTATCAGTTTTTGTGTTTATTCGGACCGGGCGCGGTGACCTGCCTGACGGTATGGGGACTTTTGGGAGAATCTGCGCAGAAATGGTTCCAGGCAGCAATCGAGCTGACGGCCTACGCGGCTCTGGATGCCGCCGTCACGATCGGATGTCTGTTAAGTCGCGGCAAGGCGGAGATCATTGTAATGCCTGACGGAACGAAGAATATCCGGTATGGAGGGACCGCTTTTCTGTTTTCTCTGGCTGTCAGTTTTGTTCTCGGCATCGTGATTGCGATGATCAGGAAAAGAATCAGTATTCGGGCGGAAGTTGTTTCGCGTAAGGAAGAGATGTGAAGAGATGTGAGGAAGAGATGGATCAGAATTATCAGCAGATTATTTGCGCAGCTGCTGGTTTTTCTTTTTCTGCTGATGATGTTCAGCTTGTTCTGGGCAAAGCAGAATTATGGAAATATCGGGTTTGAGGAGATTGTATTTCATCTGAACATGCCGCTGAAAGGCACTTCCAGCGAATTTATTTACAGCTATATCAGAACGGCTTTGATTCCGTCGGTTCTCTGTTTTATCCTGGAAACTGCCGTTTTGTATTTTCCGTTTAGATATTCCTACCGGCTGGTTTTTAAGGGAAAGAAGAAGAGCAGAAGACTGCAGCTTTTTCCAGTTCGTTTTCCGGCGGCGGGAAGTTTTTTCATCCTTGCGGTCTGGTTTGGACTGATCGTTCTCTATGCGGACCGGTCTTTCGATTTTATTGGTTTTGTGAAAAATCAGATCAATCAGTCAAAGCTGATCGAAGAGGAATATGTGGATCCTGCAAAAGTATCGATTACTTTTCCGAAGCAGAAGCGGAACCTGATCTGCATTTATGTGGAGTCTGCGGAGAGTTCTGCGCAGGATAAGGAAAACGGCGGAGTGTTTGAGACAAATTATATCCCTGAAATGACACAGATCGCGAAAGATAATATCAGTTTTTCCCAGTCGGATCTGATCGAAGGCGCAGCGGTGGCGCCCGCGTGCGGATGGACGATCGCCGGTCTGGTGGCGGAGACGTCGGGACTTCCCCTGAAGCTGTTTTCCTACGGGGACAGAAAAGGGGGAGCGGACAATTCCATGAAGAATTATGCCTCATTTATGCCTGGCGCAACTGCTCTCGGAGATATTCTGGAGAAGGAAGGCTACCATAATTTTTTCATTGCGGGTTCCAATTTTGATTTTGGCGGGAGAACGAACTATTTTACCCAGCACGGAAATTATGAGATCTGGGATTACAGATCGGCCAAAAAGGAAGGGAAAATTCCCTCGGACTATAAGGTCTGGTGGGGGTTTGAGGATGAAAAACTGTATGCTTTTTCAAAAGAAAAGCTTCTGGAGCTGGCTTCGCAGGATCAGCCGTTTAACTTTTCCATGCTGACCGTGGATACGCATCACCAGAACGGCTATGTCTGCCGCTTATGTCCGGATACGTATGACGACCAGTACGCAAATGTCTGGGCCTGCGCGTCCAGACAGCTGTATGAGTTTACAGAATGGATCAAGCAGCAGGATTTCTATGAGAATACGATGATCGTAATCTGCGGGGATCACTGCAGCATGGATACGGATTTTTATGGGGACCTGACTTATGACAAGCACAACGGGGCAACCGAAAGAAAGGTATATAACGCGTTTCTGAATCCCGCGGCTGTCCCGGTGCAGGAGAAAAACCGTCTGTTTACCACGCTGGATATGTTTCCCACCATACTGGCGGGACTGGGCGCCGATATAGAAGGCGACAGGCTGGGGCTGGGAACGAATCTGTTTTCCGGGGAGCAGACCTTGTCGGAAAAATACGGGTACGAGATGCTGTTTGAGGAGTTGAATAAGAAATCCGTTTTTTATAATCGGGAAATTTTATATCCATAAAAGTAAAAAAATGCCGCGCAGGATATTTGCCCGGAGAAAAATTTTTCCCCGGCAGATATCCTGCGCGATTTTTTCAATTTATATAAGCTTTTTCTTCAGCATTTCCGGATTTGTGGAATACTGCAGCGCCACTTCTTTTGAAATCTTTTTTTCTTTGTAAAGCTTCAGCAGGCTGTTGTCCATCGAGATCATATCGTCCTTCGCGGAGGTATAGATAATGCCGTCGATCTGATGCGTCTTATTATCGCGGATCATGTTGCTGATGGCCGGCGTCATGACCATGATCTCGAATGCGGGCGTCATCTTTCCGTCGAGAGTAGGCACAAGCTGCTGGGAGACGACGGCGCGCAGAACCATCGAGAGCTGGATCGCGATCTGACGCTGCTGCGACGGATCGAACACGTCGATGATACGGCTGATCGTGCTTGCCGCTCCGATCGTGTGGAGACTGGAGAGCAGCAGGTGGCCGGTCTCGGCGGCTGTCATCGCGGTCTGGATCGTCTCGTGATCGCGCATCTCGCCGAGCAGGATGACATCCGGACTCTGACGGAGAGCCGCGCGGAGGGCGGTGAGATAATTGTCTGTGTCCGTTGAAATCTCACGCTGGCTGACGATGCTCATTTTATGGCGGTGAAGGAACTCCAGGGGATCCTCCAGCGTAATGATGTGTCCGCTGCGGGAGGAGTTGATCCGTTCGACAAGACACGAGAGAGTCGTTGATTTGCCGCTTCCCGCGGGACCTGTCACGAGCACCATTCCCTTTGTGTAGGCGGTGAGATTCAGCACGGACTGGGGGATTCCCAGATCCGCGGGATTCGGAAGCTCAAAAGAGATAATGCGGATCACCGAGGCAAAGGAACCGCGCTGCAGGTAAGTGCTGACGCGGTAGCGGGAAAGTCCCGGGATCGCAAAGGAAAAATCATCGTCGCCGCTCTCGGTAAAATGACTGGTGTTCCGATTGCCGGCAAGTTCATAAATCTGCTTTACAACCCTCTCGGTGTCATCCGGCATCATGCGCTCTCCCATTGTCTGAAGAACGCCGTTTACCTTGTAGGAAACCGGGAGGCCGGCTACGATAAAGATATCGGAGGCCTTTTCTTCTGTGGCCTGCCGAAGAATGGATACTGCGTCTAAACTGCTCATAGATAACTCCTTTTTCAGTCAACTGTAATAAGTGCCGGATCGAACAGGTTCTGATGCGTGTCGGGCGTCCACTCCCCGATATTTACGATCTTCCATGAAGTGACCGTGTACAGGGGATCGTCCGGCTTATCCGGGTACGCGATTTCCAGAGAAACCTGAAGATTCTGCTTGTCTGTAACCGGAACCGCAAAGGACAGAACGGAATCGTCCAGCGTGCAGCCGGGTTCCTTTTCAGGAAGGTCTTTACAGAGCTTAAGATAAGTTCTTTTCGGCCAGAAGGATTCTTCCGCCTGCCTGAGATAATCCGCGAGATAATCGTTTATCCGGACCAGTATGTCGTTGGCCTGTCCGGACGCCTCATAGTAGGCGGTTGTGCGCTCGGCTGCTTTCCGGCTCAGATTCTCGTCCGCGGAGGCTCCCGAGAGGGAGAGCAGAGAGAACGTGATCAGACACAGCGTCAGAAAAATGAGCAGCAGGAGGGAAATTCCCGGGATAGAAAGAGAACGCTGCCGTTTTTTCATGACAATACCTCCTCTCTGGTCAGCGGGCGGCAGAAGCGCACGGAAAGCTCATAGATCTGGCGCTCTCTGCTGTCGGTGACGGATATGCTGGTCCGGCTCATCTGTCCTTCCTGCTCTGTCTGAACCGTCAGGGTACAGAAAGCCTTATCGGGTTCGCATGGCTCGAAATTTCTGTCATATGAGAGAAGGAAACAGCCGTCTTCTTTCCTCATCTGAGGGAAAAGAGCGGTCAGCGCCTGCTCATCTCCCCCGCTTTCCTCGATTGCTTCCGCAATGGAGGAGGCGGTCATCTGCGCGCAGCTGAGCGCTTCCGCGTCCAGAGTAGTCAGGTGCGCATGCACAAAAACGCGGATACAGATCGTGCTGACGATCAGAAAAAAGAACAGCGATATGATAAATTCAATAAAAAACAGGTTCGGTCCTGTTCTGTATTTTTTTCTCATAAATTACTCCATTCCTGTGGCTATGTGGACAGCAGCTTCAAGAGAATGCCCGTCTTCTCCGGATACCCGGACGATCAGAGTGTCCGAAAGATCAGGGGAAGAGGTAATGGAGAAATCGTTAAGGACAACGATTTTGCTGCCCAGGTCAGGCGAGGGGGCCGTACTTTCGCGCACAAAAAGCTCCCTGAGCGCGCCATCATAAAAATAAATGTAGGTGAGGAAGGTATCCCCGTCGATCTCATCCTGCATAAGAAGCGCAGGGACGTCCTCCAGTTTTGTAAGGCTGATATTGCCCGATTCGTCGTGCTGGCGGATCTTTTCGGTCACGTATGCGACGGCTGTCCGCGTTGTATAGTTTCTGTTCAGGTAAGAGACTCCGTTTTTGTAGACGCGGGAGCCCAGAAGAACCAGAGACAGCGTGGAGAACGCGAACAAGAGCAGCAGGATCAGTGAAAAAAGTCCGCTGACAGTATGGCGTTGTCTGTTTTCCTTCATCCGGACACCTCCTGTCCGTCGATGGGGATGATCGTGATGACGGGCATCATATTGGAGCCAAAGATGGCGTAATCGACGATATATTTGCCCGGATCCCATGAGACCCCGTAATGCTCTTTTATGTAATCAAGGCTCTCGGG
>CANQEC010000179.1 GCA_947594335.1 uncultured Lachnospiraceae bacterium | reverse complement strand
ATATCCAGGTTGGGCAAAGCGATGTTATTGCGGATGGACAGCTTTGTGCAAAGTCCCTCTTTCTTCCGGTCCTCCGGTGCAAGCACGATTCCCTGACGGATCGCGTCCATCGGATTTTTGATCGTAAGCGTATTTCCGTCGAGAATGATCGTTCCGGAATCCTTCGGATCAGCTCCGAATATGGCCCTCATCGTCTCGGTACGCCCCGCTCCTACCAGGCCGGAGAAGCCAAGCACTTCTCCCTCATAGACGTCAAAGCTCACATCGCGCACCATGCGTCCCGCGTTGAGATTCTTCACCTCAAGGATCTTCTTTCCTTTCGGAACGCTGTCTCTCGGGAACTGGTTTGTGATCTCGCGGCCCACCATGTTGGCGATGATCTCCTCCATGGTAAAATCGGTAAATTTTCCTTCCGTGATATACTGGCCGTCGCGCATGATCGTGACTCTGTCCACAATATGATGCAGCTCCTGCAGACGATGGCTGATATAAACGATCGCTGTTCCCATGGCCTTGAGTTCACGAACGATACGGAACATCTCGGTGATCTCCGCGTTGGAAAGCGAGGAGGACGGCTCGTCCATCACCAGCACTTTCGCATTGATCAGAAGGGCCTTGCCGATCTCCACCATCTGCTGGCGGCCTACGGTGAGGTTCCCTACTGTCTCGTTCGGATCCAGATCCGTGATTCCAAGCTTTGCCAGCTGCTCTTTCGCCTGGCGGTTCATCTCCGCGGTGTCAAGCCTTCCGTTTTTTACGATCTCCCTGCCAAGGAACATGTTGTTGGCAACCGTCAGATGCTGACACATGTTCAGCTCCTGATGGATAATGGCTACCCCCAGCTCCTGCGCCTGTTTGGTGTTCAGATCGCCCGTGATCTTTTTCCCAAAGATCTCAATGTCGCCTGAATCTCTTGTGTACACACCGGAGAGGATCTTCATCAGCGTTGACTTGCCGGCACCGTTTTCACCGAGCAAGGCCATGACCTCTCCTGTCCTCAGATGGAGCTGAACATCATCCAGAGCCTTTACGCCCGGAAATGTTTTGGTAATATGCTCCATGGAAACAGCATACTCACTCATTTGTTATCTCCTTTCCCATACTTTACATTTTCTTTAAGGCCCGCAAGCAGGCCTGTCCGGGTTTTCTTGTCTTTGTCCATAGCGCAGGCCCGGGCATGGAAACCGGCTGCTGACGCAGCACCTGGGCCGCGCAGACGAGCAGGAGGAAAAGCCGCCTCCTCGATTGGTTCCCTTACAGGTTTGCCCTGACGAAGGTCTCCAGCGCCGCCGCTTCCTCTGCTTCTTTTTCGCCGCTGACTGAGATCTCCACCTCGTCATTCTCTTTCGCGGAAAGCGCCAGCACATTAAAGATCAGTTTTGCGTTCCCGGTTTTTTCTCCTTTTCGTATCGCTACATCTCCCGTACATTTCGCCGCTTCCCTGACCAGCTCTCCCGCCTGCTTCGTCTGCAGGCCGGATTCACCTTTTATTCTGAATGCGAATCTGACCATCTGCGTCCCCCCTTTACCAATACCATTGTTCCTGCATCGTTCAGAACAGTCTGTGCAATTCTTACGCTTCCTCGATTCTCCTTTTCCTCAGCTCTGTCAAAAGTATACAAAAAAAATGACACCTGTTCATCTCACAAGTGTCATTAATCCCATATTACATTTGTCACAACTCCTTTATGCAGATGTCATAAGGCATACTGCACAAAAACCGTGACAGCCATTTGTCAGCTTTTGTCCCCGGCGCACTTTGAAAACTCACCAGCCGCTGTTCCGCAGCTTCCGGTTGATCTCTCTGTTCCAGATGACCAGCTCTGTTCCGATATTGGCGTCGCCGGCAGTGATCTCATCCATCGCGCGGTCCACTTCCAGGAGCGCGTCGTCATAGCTTCTGAAACGCGGGGCAACAGCCGCATGCTCCACCGCGCTGCTCAAGATCTCCTGATTCAGGCTCGAGCCGTCCCCCGCGTCCTCGAGCAGCTTCTGAAGCGTCCGGTCCGACTCCGTCACTTCGCGCAGAACGGAAACGCCCTCCGAATATTCAAAAATCTCCTCCTGAATCTGCTCCGCACAGGTCAGCGTCTTCATAAAATCCCAGGCCAGCGCCTCATTCTTCGTATTTTCATTCATAGCAAGAAGCAGCGTATCCAGTGAGGATATGTTGTCCCCTTCCGGTCCCGCCGGCATGGGAATACATCCCCACTCAA
Source organism: uncultured Lachnospiraceae bacterium (assembly GCA_947594335.1). GTDB lineage: Bacteria > Bacillota > Clostridia > Lachnospirales > Lachnospiraceae > Choladousia. The sequence continues at coordinate 3,155 of CANQEC010000179.1, read as the reverse complement.
ATCCGGAATATTTCTTGATCCTCAGGGGATAGGGCCGGTAAGCCCGGTATCTGGAAAAGGACATGGGCTGAAAAACGACGTTTCCGAGGTCAAACTCCCTGCTGGGAATGTTGTACCGTCCATTCAGCTGCTCGAGATTTTCCAGAAAGGAGACCGCCTCCTCGACGGCCGTCCCCGTCAGATTGCAGACCGTTCCGCTCTGATTGAACAGTTCCACTCCGTTTGTCTCAAACGCGTCCTGCCATGTATAGCCCACCACGCCGAACTGGTCCAGAAGCCCGTCGCCGTCCAGGTCTTTTGTCACCCGGCTGCAGATGTCGTAGAAATCCTGCCAGCCCCAGTCCTCATCCGGAATATCGATTCCCTCACGGTCCAGGATTGATTTGTTGACAAACATCAGCTTCGGCGCGCACTCATAAGGCAGCGCGTACTGTTTCCCGCCAAACTGTCCGCACTGCCAGGCGGATGTGTAAAACGCCCCCTGGTCAAAGCGCTCATCTTTTCCGATCAGCGCTTCCAGATTCTTTAAGGCGCCAAGCTCTACCATGTCGTTAAAGTTTCTCGGCAGCACAAAAAACAGATCCGGCGCGGTTCCCAGGAGCATCTGTTCCGAGAGCCACTCCGCATAATCGCTTTTCATAATCCCGCTGACGTATTTTACATGGCATCCCGGATGCGTCCCCTCAAACTCCCTGATCGCGTCGTCCAGGATACGGCAGGAATATCCGTTCTGCACTTCCCAGTAGCTGTCCGAAAACACCCCGATCGTAATCGTCTTTTCCCCGTCTGAAAAAAACGGCAGACGATACCAGTCACGGTAGATCATAAGAGAAAAGAACAGCAGGATTCCGCACAGAATACCCGCCGCCAGATTTTTTCGTTGTCCGATCATATCCCGTCTCTTTCTGTTTTTTACTGTATAAGTCCAGTCTCAAAGCAGAGACTGACGGGCTGCTTGCAGACCAGGCAGGGTCTGCTTTTGAGACGACAACAGGTATGAGCAATACAGCAGCGTGAACAAAGTGAACGATGCTAATTGCGAATACCTGTAGGATTGCGTGAGTGCGTAAGCACGGAGCAATCCGTGGACTTATATTGTTACGTTCACGACCCGCAGGGGAGTGAACAATAACCATCAGTCCATATTAACCGCCCCAGTCTGCACGGCCCAGATCGCGAGCTGGGTCCGGTCCCGCAGGGCCAGCTTGCTCAGTATGACGCTCAGGCTGTTGCGCACCGTCCCCTCGGACAGATTCAGCTTCCCGGCGATCTCCTTGTTCGACATCCCGTGTCCCACCAGCGAAACAATCTGCCGCTCCGTCGGCTTAAGATTCGCGGTCTGCTGCTCATCCACCTGGATCGCCAGATTGGACTGCGCCATCCTGGAAAACATTTTCAGCACCTTGGACGCGATATCCTCGTTAATCATGGCCGTCCCCTGATATACCTTCCGGATCGCCTCGGCAAGCTCGCTGGTGGAAGCCCCTTTCAGAAGATACCCGCTCGCCCCGTATTTCAGGGCGTTGAAGATATACTCGTCGTCGTCAAAGGTTGACAGGATAATAATCTTGATATCCGGATAATTTTCCTTGATGATCTGCGTGCAGACGACGCCGTCCATCTCCGGCATCCGGATATCCATCAGGATCACATCCGGTTTTTCCTTCCTGACGGCGCGCACCACCTCCAGCCCGTTTGCCACGGAATCAAGCACTTCAAAATCCTTTTCCAGGCCGAGTATGATCTGCAGGCTCTGCCTGATCAGCTCCTGATCATCCGCGATCAGTATTTTAATCATGATCTATCCCTTCCTTTCCCCACCGCACGGGAATCCTGGCTTCAATCCTGAATCCGTCGGACCCGTCATAGCTCAGATTCCCATTCAGCATATTGAGGCGTTCCTCCATATGATGCAGTCCGAATCCCTTTTTGATATTGACGCAGCCGATTCCGTTGTCCCGGATCTGCATGTGCAGGAAGCTGTATTCCCGCTCAATGCATACCCAGATATGATCCGCTTTTCCGTGGCGGATGGCGTTTGTGATGGACTCCTGCACAATCCTGTAGATGACTTCTTCCTCATCATCGCTGAAACAGTTCATTTTTGCCGTACACTGATAATCGATCTGCACATTCGTCGCCGTGCGCATCTCGTCGATCGTCCTTGCGATCGCGCTCTCCAGATCCGCCTTCTCCAGCGCGTCCGGGCGCAGCGCATTGACCGACCGGCGCACGTCCGTAATTCCCTGCCTGGCCACGTCCGCGATCGCCCTCAGCTGTATCTTTGTCGCCTCAGGCGCTTCGTCCATCAGGATAATACACGCCTCGATTCCGGTAATGATACCCGTAAGAGCATGTCCAAGCGTGTCATGTATCTCCCGCGCAAGACGGTTCCGCTCCCTGGTAGCCACCATCTTCTCCGCTTCCTTCGCGTACTGCGCAAGCTCCACCGTCGCCTTCTGCAGTTCGACATTGGTTTCATTCAGCTGCTCGTTCAGGCTCAGAATACGTTCCTTCTCACTCGCCTGCATCCGCTCAAGCAGAACCATATAGACAAAAAAGGTAAATGTATTCAGAGAATTCACAATATTCTTTATCCCGAGAAGAACCGACCGCACGCTGCTCTGAAAATAGGTCAGATACTGATTCAGCGGTATAATATCATAGTAAACGGACAGCAGGTCAAAATCGATCACCAGATAAACCATGCAGATAACGACGATAAAAGGAAATTTCCACCTGGAATTCGGAAAATACCGCAGCGTATCCGCAAGGATCAGCAGTACCATCCCCGCATAGCCGAACCCGAGCAGATAACTGATAAACAGGCTGATCCCGATCTCCATGGATACCTTGACGATCAGAGCACCCCCCCTCACATCCTGCACATGCATCAGCAGCAGACAGCTTCCGTACAGGCAAAGCACAAGCACGGGGAGCTTCCAGCCGGGAATCGGAATCCGGTCGGCCGCCGCCAGAAATTCCAGCGCGGAATTTTCCCGCACAAAGCCGGACAGACTGTATGCCATGAGCAGGGACATGTACAGAATGATGATCAGATTGATATTTTTCATGATAACCAGAACATAATCCGAAAAACGGCTCTCTTTCATATCCTCCTCCATATCACTGCCACCTGTCGATTCCGTACTGCT
>CANQEC010000178.1 GCA_947594335.1 uncultured Lachnospiraceae bacterium | reverse complement strand
TGTCTCACTGCCCGCGGCGGCGGCGGCGCAGGCAGCGGCGGCGGAGACCGGTTTTGCGGCGGAGACGGCGCGGCTTACCGCAGAAAACCGGCGGGAGATGAGACAGTGGATGGAAGAGGCCGGTTATCGGGTGTTCGATTCCGGAACAAATTTCCTGCTGTTTATCGGAGCGCCTGGGCTGGGAAATTATTGTGCGGAGCAGGGATTTCTGATACGGGACTGCAGTAATTTTCCAGGACTGGAGCCGGATCGGGGAGAAGTTTCGGACGGTGCCGCAGTTCAGGGAGAAAAAGAGGTATTTTACCGCATCTGTGTGCGCGGCAGCAGGGAAAATGCCGCGCTGATGGAGATTCTGCGAAAATTTAACAGGGAACAGCTCTGAGGATGGACAGAGGTCCAAAGCAGGAAACGAAAGATGCCTGCGGGGGACAGAACCGTTTCCTGCGCGGGACCTGCGGATGAATTTTGAATTCTGCATGAAGACGGACTGAAAACGAGAGAGGAAAGCAGTATGGCGAAAGCGATTATGGTACAGGGGACGATGTCAAACGTCGGAAAGAGCGTTGTGGCTGCGGGATTATGCCGTATTTTCCGGCAGGACGGCTATAAGGCGGCCCCGTTTAAATCTCAGAATATGGCGCTCAATTCTTTTATCACGAGGGAAGGACTTGAGATGGGAAGGGCGCAGGTCATGCAGGCCGAGGCAGCCGGTGTGGAACCTGTGGTGGCGATGAATCCGATCCTGCTTAAGCCGACGAACGATATCGGTTCCCAGGTGATCGTCAACGGCGAAGTGATCGGGACAATGAGCGCCCGCGATTATTTTGCAATGAAAAAAAGCCTGATTCCGGAGGTTATGAAAGCGTACCATTATCTGGAAGAGCATTATGATATCATTGTGATCGAGGGCGCCGGAAGTCCGGCGGAGATTAATCTGAAGCAGGACGACATCGTGAATATGGGGATGGCAAAGCTTGCGAAAGCTCCCGTACTTCTGGTCGGGGATATCGACCGGGGCGGTGTGTTTGCACAGCTTGTCGGCACGGTGAAGCTGCTGGAGCCTGAGGAACAGAGGATGGTCAAAGGGCTGATCATCAATAAATTCCGCGGGGACAAGACGATCCTCGACCCGGGTGTGGTGATGCTCGAGGAGATGACAGGGATCCCGGTGGTCGGCGTCACTCCGTATCTGCAGGTCAGCCTGGAGGACGAGGACAGTCTCAGTGAGAGACTTGACGGAAACCGGAAGGTGGATCTGATCGATCTGGCCGTCATCCGTCTTCCGAGGATCTCCAATTTTACTGATTTCAACGTATTTGAGAGCATTGAGGGAGTGTCCGTGCGGTACGTATCTTCCGTGCGTCAGCTCGGGAATCCGGATATGATTCTTCTGCCGGGCACAAAGAATACGATGCGTGATCTGCTCTGGATGCGCCAGTGCGGGCTTGAGGCGGCGATCCTCAAGGCTGTCAGAGGAGGGGCCGTGCTCTTTGGCGTATGCGGAGGGTATCAGATGCTTGGAAATTCGATCACCGACGCGGAAGGGGTCGAGGAAGGAGGAACCATCCGCGGGATGGGACTTCTCGACATGGATACGGTGTTCGAGCGCGAGAAAGCGCGGACGCGCGTTGAGGGGACCTTCCTTGCGCCGGGCGGCGTTCTGCGGGAACTGTCCGGGCTGCCGCTGTATGGGTATGAGATTCATATGGGGCGTTCCGCGGGCGGAGAAGGACTGCAGCCTTTGACCGCGATTGAGGACGGAATCAGCAGAACTTCAAAGCAGGAAGGCGCATGGCAGGGAAATGTGTACGGGACGTACGTACATGGCGTGTTCGACCGTGAGGAAATCGCGTCCGGCGTGGTGCGCGCGCTTGCGAAGGCGAAAGGCATCACCGAGGAGATGGGGACGGCGGTTGATTTTGCCGCGTTTAAGGAAACACAGTATGATCTGCTTGCGGCGGGCCTGCGGGAGCATCTTGATATGAAGAAAATCTATCAGATTCTTGACGAGGGTGTATGACAGAGTCCGCGAAGGCAGAACGGTTTTTGAAAACCGGGCGCATATTCCACATGTGAGGCCGCGGACAGCCTTAAACTGCGCGGTGCAGGACTATTTCGCATGAGATCACGGAAAATGCGGCACAGGAGGGAAACATGACAGGACAGAGCAAAGAAAAAGAAGCAAAAAACAGGAGCGGGAAGGAGATCAGTCTTTCGGATATCGAACGTCTCGGACCGATGGAGATCGAAAAGCGCAGCTTTGAGATTATCACACAGGAGGCGGGGGACCGGATTTCGGACGACGAGCGCGCCATGATCATCAAGCGCGTGATCCATACCACCGCGGATTTTGATTATATCGATCATCTGTGCTTTTCCGAGGGAGCGGTCGGGCGCGCGCTGGAAGCGCTGCGAAACGGGGCATGGATCATCACGGACACAAACATGGCATGTTCCGGAATCAACAAGGCAAGTCTGAAGAAAGCCGGAGGAGAGGCGCACTGTTTTATCGCGGATGAGGATGTGGCGCAGGAAGCAAAGCACCTCGGTGTGACGAGAGCCTCCGTCTGTGTGGACAAGGCGGCAAAGCTCGGACGGCCTCTGATCTATGCGGTCGGCAACGCGCCGACAGCGCTTGTGCGCCTTTATGAACTGATCCGGGAAGAAAAGATCCGCCCCGAGCTGATCATCGGCGTGCCGGTTGGGTTTGTGAATGTCGTCCAGTCCAAGGAACTGATCATGCAGACGGATGTTCCCTATATAGTGGCGAGGGGCCGCAAGGGCGGAAGCAACGTGGCGGCATGTATCTGCAACGCGCTGCTGTATCTGCTTGACGGAAGCAGAGGATAGAGAATGGACTGTTTCCGCAGAGAATCTGATGGAAAATCCCGGTCTGGAGACGGCAAAAGAAGAGTGGAGGGATGCAGATGCGCGTATGTCTGATCCGGCACGGGAGTACGGCCGGAAATCTGGAGCACCGCTATGTCGGCTCAACGGATGAAGAGCTGACGATGGACGCGGTTCTGGAATTAAAAGAGAATAAAGACAGGTATCCGCAGCCTGACTGCGTGTTTGTCAGCCCGCTGCGGCGGTGCGTACAGACGGCCGGACTGTTGTTTCCGGAGATTGAAAAGGTGGTTCTGCCGGATCTTAGAGAGTGCGATTTCGGAGAATTTGAATATAAAAACTATCGGGAGCTTGATGGGGATCCGCGCTATCAGGCGTGGGTTGACAGCGGCGGGACGCTGCCGTTTCCGGGCGGCGAGAGCAGAGAAGCGTTCGCTGCCCGGTGCTGCGCCGCATTTCTTGCGGGCTGCAAAAAGGCTGCGGACTCCGGGTATGACTGTGCGGCGTTTGTCGTGCACGGCGGGACGATCATGGCGATTCTCGACCGGTTTTCCAGTCCCCATAAAGATTACTTTGACTGGCAGGCAAAAAACGGGGAAGGGTATATTTGCGGATGGTCTGCCCGGGGTGAGGACATAAAAGACGCGGGAAAACCGTCGCCGGACGGAGCTCCCGCGCGAAAATCTGAAGTGAAAAAAAGCGGAGAAAACTGCCTGCTGACAGAAATTCGTCCGCTTCCTCTGCCGGCTTTAACTGGGATCGAAGACCAGTTTGTCATGAAAAAAAATAAGAAGCTGCGCTGCGGCTACACGACCGGAAGCTGCGCCGCTGCCGCGGCAAAGGCGGCGGCAGAGATGCTTCTGACCGGAAGAATCTGTAAAAGGACGGAACTGATGACCCCGAAGGGGATTCTTCTGCATCTTCCGATTGAGGGGCAGAAGATTGAATATTTGGGAAAAAGACCGCCAAGGGAACGAAACACCGGATATACAGCGGTTCAGTCAGACGAAAAAAGGAACGGGAAATATAAGGAAGAAACTGCGGGGAAGAAATCTGCTGCAGATCAGGGAATGAATCTGGCCGCGGGACAAAAACCTGTGCGGGCTTCCTGCGCCGTGCGCAAGTATGCCGGCGACGACCCGGATGCGACGGACGGAATCCTGATCTGCGCGGCGGCTGAGTATATTACAGAATACAGCCGGGAGTCGGAGACCGCCCGCGGGTCGGAACTGCCCCCAAAGCAAAATAGCTGTTCTGCCGAATGTGCGCCGAAGGGACGCTTTGCGCCATCCTCCAGTTCGCAGTCCCATCCGTATGTCATTATTGACGGCGGCGCCGGAGTCGGCCGCGTGACAAAGCCGGGACTGGAGCAGCCGGTTGGCGCAGCGGCAATCAACCGGGTTCCGCGCGAGATGATCACACAGGAGGTTCTGACTGTCTGCGAGGAGTATGAATACCCGGGAGGAATCCTGATTACGATCTCGGTTCCCGAAGGGGAGGAGATTGCGAAGAAAACCTTTAATCCGCATATTGGAATCCTGGGAGGAATCTCAATTCTTGGCACCAGCGGGATTGTCGTTCCGATGAGCGAGGAGGCGCTGATCGCGAGCATCCGCGTGGAGATGAAGCAGAAGCTTGCGAACGGAGAAGAGTATCTGCTGATCACGCCGGGCAATTACGGAGCGGATTTTATACGGAGAAAAGAACTCTCGCAGTCTCTGGACGCGGAACATTCAATGAAATGCAGCAATTATGTCGGAGAGACGCTGGATATGGCGGCGGAGCTCGGTGCAAAAGGAATCCTTTTCGTTGCGCATATCGGGAAGTTTATCAAGGTATCCGGAGGCGTCATGAATACCCATTCCGCTCACGCGGACTGCCGGGCCGAACTGATGGCCGCGCAGGCGATGCGGGCCGGTGCCTCCCCGGAAACGGTGCGCAGGCTGCTCGATACGAACACAACGGAGGAGGCCGTGGATATCCTGGAACAGGCCAAAATGCTGCGGCAGACGATTCGGGAGACGGCGGAGAGGATTCATTTTCATCTGCAGAAGCGGTGCCGCGGAGAACTTGAGACGGAAGTGATCCTGTTTTCAAATCAGCACGGTTATCTCGGGGAGACCAGAGGGGCGGATAAGATGATGCGAAAGATCGTTCTGCAGGCGGCACGGGTCTGTGAGAATTGAGTCACGAAGGAAATGACATGGTTATCTTGGGGAGACCGCGGGAGTTGATGAGCTGATGCGAAAAATTGTCCTGCAGGCGGAACAGGTCTGTGAGAACTGAGCTGCAAAGGAAATAATGCGGGGACGAAAGACTGCGGACAGGAGTGATTCAGGATGAAAAATATATGTGATTCCTGCATGTATTATGAATATGATGAGGATTACGAGTGCTATGTCTGCCAGATGGATCTGGATGAAGATGAGATGTACCGTTTTCTTACAAATACGAATGAGAGCTGCCCTTATTACAGATACGGTGACGAATACGCCATAGTCAGGCATCAAATGTAGAAAGACTGCCGGTTTTCAGGCATGGAAACAGCAGTCTG
>CANQEC010000177.1 GCA_947594335.1 uncultured Lachnospiraceae bacterium | reverse complement strand
CGGGTTGCGTATCATGGAATCGAGCATCTGCGTCGCGATGATGACCGGTTTGTACTTATGATTGCACTTGCGGACGATCTCTTTCTGCACATGCGGAACCTCATAGGCCGGGATCTCAACGCCCATGTCGCCGCGGGCTACCATGATGCCGTCCGCCGCGTTGATGATCTTATCGATATTGTCGATACCCTCGGCATTCTCGATTTTTGCGATGACGCTGATGTACTCCGCGTTGAAATCCTTCAGGATCTGCTTGATCTCCTTGATTGCCTCCGCGCTGCGTACGAAGGAAGCGGCAATAAAGTCGATGCCCTGTCCGATACCGAAAATGATATCCTCGCGGTCTTTGTCCGTGATCGCGGGGAGATTGATTTTGACGTTCGGGACATTGATGCCTTTGCGCTGTCCCAGTTCGCCGCCGTTCATGATCTCACAGATGATCTCGGTCCCTTCGACAGCCTTGACTTTAAGCTCGATAAGTCCGTCGTCAATCAGGATCGTATTGCCGGGCACGACATCCTGCGGAAGCTGATCGTACGTCTGATGGACACGCTTTTCGTTTCCCGTGATCTCCTCAGTCGTCAGGATAAATTCTTCTCCTGCTGTCAGAGTAACCTTGCCGCCGTTTTCCAGAAGTCCCGTCCGGATCTCGGGGCCCTTGGTGTCAAGCAGGATGGCGATCGGTTTTTTCAGTTTCTTTCTTGCTTCTTTGAGAGCGTCCATGCGGACCTTCTGCTCCGGATGTGTTCCGTGAGAGAAATTGAACCTCGCGATGTCCATGCCGTTTTTGATCAGGGCTTCCAGAACTTCCGGTTTGTCCGAGCTCGGGCCCATTGTGCAGATGATTTTTGTTTTCTTCATAATCCTTCTCCTTTCCTGTCTGATGCCGCACCCTGTCGGAATTCAGATTGTGTTTATTGTATCATATTCCGGGACAGCGTAAAACATATTTTTGTAAAAATATTGCAAAAACTTGCCTCAGCTTTGTTATTATGATAATCTTTATGGTGAAACTTAATAATAATCCGAACCTGACAGGAAAAATTTTGAAAATTTTAATAAAACATTGCAGGAAGCTTAGGATAGATCTGTTATAACAAAAAAGGCGGAGTTTAAATAGATCAGACTGGAAAGAGAGGGGACGACTTATGTATAATATTCTGGTATGTGACGATGAAAAGGAAATCGTGGACGCGATCGAGATTTATCTGACGCAGGAGGGATTTGGCGTTCTGAAGGCGTACAACGGGCTGGAGGCGCTGCGGCTTCTGAAAGAAAATGAAGTACATCTTCTGATTCTGGATATGATGATGCCGGAGATGGACGGAATCCACGCGATCATGAAGATCAGGGAGGAGAGCAGCATCCCGATCATTATTCTGTCCGCGAAATCGCAGGATACGGATAAAGTGCTTGGCCTGAACCTGGGGGCGGACGATTATGTGGCAAAGCCGTTCAATCCCCTGGAGCTTCTTGCGCGCGTAAAATCGCAGATCCGCAGATATACGGATTTCGGCTCTCTGCAGCAGGAGGCCTCGGAGAAAATTTACCGGACCGGAGGGCTGATGATCAACGACGACCGCAAGGAGGTCACGGTTGACGGGGAGCCGGTGAAGCTTACGAGGATTGAGTACAACATCCTGCTTTTCCTTGTAAAAAATCAGGGAAAGGTTTTTTCCATCGAGCAGATCTACGAGGAGATCTGGAAGGAGGAAGCGTTTGGCGCCGATAATACGGTGACCGTGCACATCCGCCATATCCGGGAAAAGATTGAGATTGATCCGAAGAATCCGAAATATCTGAAGGTTATCTGGGGAATCGGATATAAGGTTGAGAAAATCTGAAAAGAGGCAGCATTGTGGGAAAACTGATCTACAGGCGGGGCATAAAGATAATCCTGGTCATTTTTCAGGCGGCGGCGGCGGGCGTACTCTGTTACTGCCTGCTTAATGCCGCCTTCTGGCTTGACGGTTCTGACAGTATCCGGGAAGCGGCGGGAAGCTTTGAGGAGTCGGATCTGTTCTTTGAACAGGTGGATGTGATCATCAGGAACAAAATCAGAGGACAGCAGAACAGCAGGCTTTTTGAGACGGACGGTGTCTTTGACGGGGAGAAGGAGATTGATATCCAGTCGTACGGGCGGGAGAATATTTCCGTAAAAGACATGAACACAACATACCTGCTGAAGGATCTGCTCCGGTTTGGAAGTGACAAAAGCCTGGAGAGGATGGAGGAGGCCGTCAGCAGGGCGGTCAGTGAGGAAAGCGGCGGAGGGCTTTCCGCCGGAGAGCGGCTTGATCTGCAGTCGGATACGCTTGAGACGATTCTGCCGGTGACAGGCATTTCCCTGTCGGAGTGTTCGCGCTGGTATTCGGATTCGGCGGGATTCGTACTTGATATTTACCGCAGGCTTGCGCAGGTCAGCAGGGATATCTGTGAAAAATATTCAGAGTACCGCACGCTGCAGGATGAGAGCTGGTCGCGGTACGCGCCGAGCAATCTCCGCTACTGCATCGAAAACACGGCGACGGGGGAGCTTTATACGAACCTGGAGGCGGAGGATTACGATACCGCAAGGCGCCTGCTGCTGAAGGAGGAAGGGTTTGTCAGTCTCTATGAGGGCGAACGCAGCTTCAATATTATGGTGGCCAATCCGGACAATGTCCTGAACGAGGAAGCGGCCGACTGGTTCATGATGAACCGCTATGTGAATACGAACGAAAAAGTTCTTCTTGCTTTCAATCCAAACTGGCCGGTGAGCGATGAGCTTAAGGTTTATGCGGGATTCTATGTTCAGCGGGGCGATATCCTGCTGGCTCTGGCTGTCCTGGGAATCATCAGCGCGGCTGTTCTGGTCTTCTGCTTTGTATGCACGATGCTGGGGGCGGGACTGGACTGCAAAGGAGGAAAGGTGCGCCTTTACAGGACGGATGCGGTGCCTGCGGAGCTGACGGCCTGCATTTACCTGAGTTTTGCGGTTATCTTTGTGCTCTGGATGATGTTTCTGACTGCCTCTGAAACAGTATCCCCGAGGTCCGGCCGGAATCTGATCCCGCTGGCTGCCGCCGCGGGCTATCTGGTCATGCTCTCGGGCTTTGCGAGTTTCGCGCGCCGGTACAGGAGCAGAACGCTCTGGTCGAACAGCATCTGCCGTATGCTCTGGCACGGCTGGAAACAGGTGATTTCGTCGAGGGTCATGTCGGGGCAGTTTCTGCTGTCCTATCTCGCTTTCTTTGCCCTGAATTTTTTCTTCCTTGTATTTTTCAGGAGAGTCGGGGTTTTCCTGGTGCTGGATCTTGATATCCTTGTGCTTTTGTATCTGCTTCGCGACCTGGTCGGCAAGCAGAGCGTCTGGGAAGGGATCCATCAGATTTCAACCGGGGATCTGACTTATAAAATCGATACTTCCACGCTGCAGGGAGAGACCTACGAGATGGCGAAGGCGATCAACGATATGGGGGACGGGCTGCAGGAAGCGGTGCAGGCGATCATTAAAAATGAGCGGCTGAAGGCGGAGCTGATTACGAATGTGTCGCATGATCTGAAAACGCCTCTGACATCGATCGTGAACTACGTCGATCTGCTCAAACGGGAAAACCCCGAGGGAGAGAAGGTGCGCCATTACATTGAAGTGCTCGAGCAGAAATCCCAGAGGTTAAAGCAGCTGACTGAGGATCTTGTGGAGGCGAGCAGGATCAGCTCCGGAAATGTGGAGCTGGATATGATGCGGCTGCGGTTTTCCGATATTCTGGAACAGGCGTACGGGGAGTTTCAGGACCGTTTCCAGGAGCGCCGCCTTGCCGCGTCCTGGGAGATGGAGAAACAGCCGCTGTATATTATGGCGGACGGCGCCCAGCTCTGGCGCATACTGGAAAATCTCCTGGGGAATATTTACAAGTATGCGAAAGAAGACAGCACGCTTTACATTGCGCTGAAGCGGGATGGGGAGGAGGCAGAGCTGTCCCTGAAAAACACTTCGGCGCAGGAGCTTGTGATCGAGGCCGATGAGCTGACCGGAAGATTTGTGCGCGGGGATAAGAGCCGCAGCACGGAGGGGAGCGGGCTTGGCCTTTCGATTGCCCAGAATCTGACGCAGCTGATGGGAGGGACGTTTAAATTAAGGGCAGAAGGGGCCTGGTTTGAGGCCTCCGTACGTTTTCCACTGGCCAAAGAGGAGACATCCCGCTGAATTGTCGTCTGTTTTTTCTAAAACTTTCATGAATAATTGCATTATTTATTGACATAAAAAGATTCGGGCGGTAAGGTACTAAGAAAAGGAGCTGTTGAATATGAAAGAACGTTTAAACAGATTTATGAGGGGAAGATACGGAGCGGATGAGCTCTCACGTTTTATTCTGGTATTGTTTGTAATATGCACAGTCGCGAATATGTTCACCAGGCTGAACATATTTTACGCGGTTTCCCTTGGCCTGCTTGTGGTCAGCTACTACCGCATGTTTTCCAGGGATCACGCGGCGCGCTTCGCGGAAAATCAGAAATATCTATCCATAAAGAACAAGCTGCTTTCAAAGCTGGGGCTTACCGAGCGCCAGAGGCAGCAGAGAAAGAACTATCACATCTATCGCTGCCCGGCCTGCGGACAGAAGATCCGTATTCCCCGCGGGAAGGGGAAAATCTGCATTACCTGTCCGAAATGCGGCCAGGAATTTAAGAGGAAAAGCTGACCTATGTTTGGATATATCTATGTAAATGAGCAGGAGCTGAAGCTGAAGGAGTATACGGCATACCGCGGATTTTACTGCGGACTGTGCCGCAGTCTGCATCTTCGGTATGGACGGACTGCCCAGTTAATGCTAAACTATGATCTGACGTTTCTGGCGGTTCTCCTGACAGGCCTGTACGAGCCTCACACAGAAATATCGCGCCGCCGCTGTCTTTTACATCCGGTGATGAAGCATGGGAGCGCGGAGAATGAGGCGGTCAGCTACGCCGCCGACATGTGCGTGATGCTCTCCTGGCAGAAGCTTGCGGATGACTGGCGGGATGAACGAAAATATTCCCGGCTTGCCATGGCCGCCATCCTGAAAAAGGATTACGCGCGGCTGCGCAGAGAGTATCCCAGGCAGGCGAAGGCTCTTGAGAAGAATATCCGGCTGCTCTCCCAGGCGGAGAAAGCGGGCCGGAAGGATATCGACTATGTGGCGGGACTGACCGGAAATTTCCTTGCTGAGATTTTTGCCTGGAAAGAGGATGAGTGGCAGGAGGATCTGCGCGCGATGGGGTTTTACCTCGGGAAATTCATTTATCTGATGGATGCCGCCGAGGATATTGAGAAGGACAAAAAGCGCGGGAACTACAACCTGTTTTCCGATTACGGGGATCTTGGAGAGGAAGAGAAGGAGCAGAATATCCGTGCGCTTCTGACCGGAATGATGGCGGAGGCTTCGCGGGCATTCGAGCGTCTCCCTGTCA